>JBOGDN010000678.1:0-3232 GCA_050742995.1 Stackebrandtia sp.
ACCCATACCGGTTCGGCGAGGGCGGCGGACTCGTATGCCGCCCTCGCCGCGGCCACGACTGACAGGCCGTAGGCCCCGTCGACCATGTGACCGGCCCCGCCGGGGTCAGTCGCGGTTACCGGGCGAGGTAGCCGCCGTCGACCGGCAGAATCGCGCCGGTGATGAAGGAGGCCGCGTCGGAGGCGAGGAAGGCGACGGCTTCGGCCACTTCGGCCGGTTCGCCAAGACGTCCGATCGGATGCATGCCTTCCATCGACTCGACGTATTCGGGGCCGCCGGGCTCATCCTGCAGCGCTTGGACGCGTTCGGTGCGGATGGTGCCCGGCGCCACGGCGTTGACGCGGATTCCTCGCCCCGCCCACTCCACGGCCAGGTGTTTGGTCAAGCCCGAGGCGACGAATTTGGCCGGGCCGTAGGCGGCCTGACGGGCTTGGCCGGCCACGCCGGAGATGGACGACAGCGTCACGATCGCGCCGCCCCGACCGGTGCGGTGCATCTCTTCGATGGCGTATTTGCAGGTCAGAAACATGCCGCGGCCGTCGACGGCCATGACGTGGTCCCAGTCGTCGACGCTGGTCTCCAGCACTTCGCTCAACGGGATGACGCCGGCGTTGGCCACCAGCACGTCCAAGCCTCCGGCGAAGTCCACGGCCGCCCTAATCATCCGCCGCGCGTCGTCGGCGTCGGAGACGTCTCCCACAACCGTCTCCAGGGGACAATCCTGCGCCGAAAGGTCGTCACGCAGCGCCGCCAGACCGGCCTCATTGACATCGGTCGCGGTCACCGCCGCTCCGCGCCGTGCGAACAGCTCGGCACATGCCTTGCCGATGCCGCTGGCGGCTCCGGTGATCACACAAGACTTTCCGCTCAGGCTCGTCGCGTCCATCCTCCCAGGCTCTCACGCCCGGCCGAACGCGTGAGGCTCTGTAACGCGCGGGCGCCGAACCCGGGAGCTCGCGTGGCGCGTGTGGGCAAGTCCCATCTGCGCCAGTTCGGACATATTGCTACGGCACACGGTTCGTGCCAGGTTGTTAGGCGCACCCCAGCGGCGACGCGTTTCTTCCGCGTCGCATACCCCTTAGGAGACGTTGACCATGGGATTTCCCCGAGGGCGCCGCCGCGCCGGCATCCTTATCGGAGCATTCGGGCTGTCCGCGGCGCTGTTCGCGGCCAACGCGATCGCGGAGCCGAGCGCCGCGGCGGACGCCGAGGACGCCGACGCCCTGCGCGCCGCCGCGCTGTCGACGGGCGCGGTCGTGGTGACCAGAGACGGCGAGTCCGTGGAGCAGTACGGCAGCGGAACGACTCGGTTCGGGACCGACGACGCTCCAGACGGCGACGACCAGTTCCGCGTGGGCAGCAACACGAAGATGTTCGTGTCGACGGTGCTGCTGCAGCTGGTCGAGGAGGGACTGCTCGACCTCGACGCGCCCATCGGCGAGTATCTGCCGGGCCTGGTGACCGGGGAGGGGATCGACGAGTCGCGCATCACCGTGCGTCAGCTGATGCAGCACACCAGCGGGCTGGCCGACAATCTCACCGTCGACGTCCTCGTCGATCCGACGCTTCAGCTGAACGCTCCGACGCCCGAGCACATGGCGAGCCTGGGCCTGCGGCACGGCTCGCAGTCGGAGCCGGGCGCCGAATTCCTGTACTCGAACACCGGCTACACCGTCCTCGGCCTGCTGATCGAGGAGTTGACCGGTCAGCGCGTCGGCGAGGCCATAGACGAGCGCATCGTCGCTCCGCTGGGTCTTGACGAGACCTGGTACGCCTACGCCGGCGACAAGGAGATTCCCGACGCCCACTTCAGCGGATACCTCGGGGCGCCGCCCCTGGTGTTCGACGTGACCGGCTACGAGCCGGGGGTGTGGGCCGCGGCCGGGGCGCTGCTGTCTTCGGGTGCGGATCTCACCGAGTTCCTCGACGCCCTGCTCGGCGGAGAGCTGCTGAGCGAGGCGATGCTCGACGAGCTGCGCACCACGCACGGCGACTCCGGCTACGGGCTGGGAATCGTCAAGGCCGAGCTGACGTGCGGAACCGCCTGGGGACACAGCGGACACGTGATCGGGTACCTGAGCTTCGCGTTCGCCGACGGCGCCGGACGTTCAGTCTTCGCGGCCGTCAACGCCAGCCCGACCGACCTGACCGACCCGGCCGAGGAGGTCGGCCGCGTCGTCGACGCCGCACTATGCGGATCTGACGGCGAGAGCCCCGCGCAGTTCTCCGACGGCGTGACCGCCGAGCTCGAGCACGCCGAGGAGGCCGCCGCGGCGACGTACGACGACCGCGCCGGCGCCAAGAACTGACAAGCCACTTCTCTCTCTATTTCTCTCTATTGTCAAACCCCCAGAAAGGAACAATCTGTGTTGCGCGCCAAGAAACTCACCATCGCCGGCGTGATCGCCGCCTCCGCGGTGGCGGCAGCGGCGGTCATGAGCGGCACGTTCGCTCAGGCCGAAACCGAACCCGAGGCGTCGAACCACTACTACGTCGAGGTCGGCGGGACCGGAAGCGCGGTGGAAGCGCCGGAGTGCACCTCCACCTACCGGGCCGCGAACGAACATCTCAACGGCGGAATCGCGGTTCCCGTCTGCTACCCGGCAAGCGTGGGCCCGTTCGTCGGCAGCGACAACTCCATGCCGGCGCCGGACGCGCCGAGCTATGACGACAGCGTGAAGGTGGGTTACGACAACCTGCTGCAGACGATCACGGACACCCACCGCAACGACCCCGGCGCTCACATCACCGTCGTGGGCTTCTCGCAGGGCGCCGACGTCGCCAACCGGGTTCTCGAAACGGTTTCGAAGGGCGAAACCGAGGTCCCGCGGGAACAGGTCTCCGGCAAGCTGTACGCGGACCCGCGGCAGCCCGGCACCGGCTTCTGGTCGTTGGTTCCCGCGGGAACCAGTGTGGTCGGCGCGACGTCTCCCGGCGCGGGTCCCGCCGAGTTCCCGGGAATGAACGTCGAACAGCACTGCATCAAGACCGACGGGGTCTGCGACGCGACGACGATCGAATCCTTCGGCGGCTACTTCGTCCAGCACCCGCTCTACCCGCAGGCCGGCGGCATCGTCGAGCAGACGATCGCCCAGGAGGGCGGCAACGGAGTCGTCTGGCACGAAAAGCTCGCGTGAAGTTTTAGTCCTCAACAGACCACGGCCGCCACGCGGCCGAGCGGGTGAGGAAAAGGAAAGGGAACGGGTCGGCCGCGCCGACCGTCGTCTAACGG
>JBOGDN010000679.1:0-3623 GCA_050742995.1 Stackebrandtia sp.
CGTCAGGACTGGGCGACTCTCCGATCGCCGGGGCGTCACAATATAGGAACTTCGATACACTCCGGGTGATGAACGACGCCCCGGCAAACAATGCCGTTTCCCGCTGGATCGGTCGCATGCCCGGCCACGAGCGCCTGATCCGGATCAACGTCCCGACGCAGGGCGACGTCGACGCCCGCTTCGACGTACCTAGCGAACTCCATTTCGGCCTTAAGTTGCATCCCGTTTTGCCGCTCGACCCGGAGTCGATGCGCGATCGGATCCGCGAATACACCGACGGAGAGATCAGCATCGTGGTCTCCATGGTCGCCGACGCCGGCGTCGGCGACTCGTTCGCGTTTTACGCCGACATCGACCACGACGCCGTCGTCCCGCTGTTTCAGATCTCGGCCGACACGTTCCTGTCCGAACAGGGCGAAGAGCTGACATTCACCGAAGACGGCAAGCTGAGAATGTCCATCGAGGACGCCTCGGTGGAGATGTGGGAGGCGAAGTCGCCCGTCGCCGAGGAGGTGACCTTCCCCGTCTCCGACGCGTCGGCCACGCTGTCGGGCACCCTGCTGCGTCCGCACGGCGCCGACCCCGGACCGGCCCTCGTGGTGGCGCACGGATCCCTTTTCCATCAGCGCGACGTGTACCGCGTCTTCGCGCACGCCATGGTCCGCGTCGGGATGAGCGTGCTGATCTTCGACCGGCAGGGATACGGCAAGTCCGGCGGCGAACCCGCGCCGAGTCTGCGCGGCAACGCCGAAGGGATTGAGGCCGCGCTCGACTTCCTGGCCGCGCGCGACGACGTCACGACCACGGGGCTGTGGGGCGTCAGCAACGGCATGTGGACAGTGCCGCTGGTCGCCTCGCGACGCCCCGACGTCGCCTTTGTGGCCGGTCTGGGATCGCCTGGCGTGACCGCGGTCGAAGCGGAGACGCACCGCCGTGGAGCGGCTCTCGCCGCGGGCGGGACGCCTCCCGAGGCCGTCGAGACGGCGAGGCAGGCGTGGCGGCTGCTGCTGAAGGCTCGCGCCGACGGAGGCGCCGACGACAAGACGACTTCGAAACTGGAGCAGCTGCTGAAGCGGCTGCGCGACGAGCCGTCGCTGAGCGAGTTCGAGGTTCCGGCCTACGCACAGGCCAACCCCGCGCTTTCCCCGGTTCCGCCGCTGGCGCCCGCCGCCGAGACCGTCGCCGGATTCGACGGCGAGGAGCACCCCGACGCTCTGTACGACCCCGTCAACAGCTACCGCGAGATCTCCTGCCCCGTGCTGCTG
The DNA here is from genome assembly GCA_050742995.1 of Stackebrandtia sp. GTDB lineage: Bacteria > Actinomycetota > Actinomycetes > Mycobacteriales > Micromonosporaceae > Stackebrandtia. The sequence continues at coordinate 1,266 of JBOGDN010000679.1, forward strand.
CAGTACGGCGCCCAGGACGCCAACGTGCCGGCCGCGGTTTCGGCCGAGCGCATCGGCGAAGCGCTGGCCAAGGGCGGCAACAAGCAGACGACGATCACCTCCTATGACGGCGCCGGCCATCTGCTCGACGTGGTCCCCGACCGGGTGGAGGGCATGAGCCGCGAGCAGGCCGAGTACCTGATGCACGCGTTCCGGTTCACGCCCGGCGCGCTCGGCGAGCTCACGTCGTGGATGGAGACGACGGCGTCGTCGGTTGAGCCGAAGACCGGAAAGTCTTGACGCCCCGCATCGTGATGATTATCGTGCCGTGACGTGACCCGCCCAGAGCTTCCGCTGCTGTTTTTGGATGTAGACGGTCCTCTCATTCCCTTCGGCGGCACGTCGCGGCGCCGGCCCGGAGAACGATCGGACCAAAGCGGTCATACGCCGCCGACATCCGACTCAAATCCACTGTTGACCAAGATCGATCCGCGCCTTGGACCCAGACTCGCCGCGCTGCCGTGCGAGCTTGTCTGGGCCACCAGTTGGATGTCCGACGCCAACGCGTGCATCGCCCCGCTGCTGGGTCTGCCGGAACTGCCAGTCGTCGACTGGCCGGAAAGCTCCGATCAGGACAAACTAGACGCGTGGCACGGACTGCACTGGAAAACACGCCGTCTCGTCGACTGGGCGAACGGGCGCTCCTTCATCTGGATGGACGACGAACACACCGGAGACGACCAGACCTGGGTGAGAACACACCACCAGGGACAAGCTCTGCTGCACCGCGTCGACCCTCGCCGAGGGCTGACCGACGCGGACTTCAATACTCTCCATGGCTGGTTCGACGACCTCAAGACCACACGCCTGAACCAGGCCTCGTCTGGACCCTGATCGACCGCCGATGAGATCATCGACCACGTGGCGAAACTGGTGCTCGATCTGCATGACATCTATAACAAGGGCCGCAAGATCGACGATGCCCTCAACGACGTCATCCGCGAGGCCGTCGACAAGAAGATCGCCACCGTCGAAATCATCCCCGGCAAGGGGTCGGGCCAGCTGAAGAAGAAGGTGATCCGGTTCCTGGAGCAAAAGGAGATCAAGGCGCTGTATCACCGCGTCGACAAGGACTCCAAGAACTTCGGCCGCCTGTTCGTGTACTTCCAGCACAAGGAAAAGGGAAAGCGCAAGCGATGACGAACACGTGCCGGCGAGGCGCCCGGTGAGCGCGGCGCCGGTGGCCGTCGTGGTCGGCGGCGGAATCGCGGGGCTAGCTTCAGCCGCTTCGCTGCTGCGGGCCGGATGGCAGGTAAGGGTGCTGGAGCGGGCCGCCGAATTCAACGAGGTGGGGGCTGGCCTGGCCGTCACCCGCAACGGGATGGCCGCTCTTGACTCGATCGGCGCCGGGGAGCGGGTCCGCCGCGCCGGACGCCAGATCTTCATGGCCGGCAACCAGAACCACCGCGGCCAATGGCTGATGCGCATCCCCGATCCGCGCGGCGACGGAACCGACTCGCTGAACTGGAGCTGCGGCGTGCACCGCCGCGACTTGCACGCGGCGCTGCTTGCGGCGGCCGAGGGCGCCGAACTGCTCACCGACGCCCAGGTGACGGCGATCTGGCCCGGAGAGCCGGACGGCGAACCGGCGACGGTGACCTGCCGGGGCGCCGGTGGAGAGCGCCGCCTGACCTCGGATCTGGTGGTGGCCGCCGACGGCGTCAACAGCACGGTGCGGACGGCGCTGTGGCCAGGTGTGACGCCCCGTTACAGCGGCAAGACCAGCTGGCGGGGCGTGCTGGACCACCCAGGGTTGGCGGACGAGCGCTTCGTGGTGGCCTGGGGACCGCACGCCGAGTTCGGAGCGCTGCGCATCAACTCCGATCAGCTGTACTGGTACGGCTATATCGCTCACCCGGCCAAAGCGATCTTCGCCGACGAACTGGAAACCGCGGCCGAGCGGTTCGCCGACTGGCAGCCCTGGGTTCGCGAGATCATCGCGGCGACGCCGCCGGAGCGGCTGCTGCGCCACGACGTATACCACCTGCCCGCCGGGGCACTTGCCAAATACACCCGGGGACGGACGGTACTGGTAGGCGATGCTGCTCACCCGGTGCTGCCGACCATGGGGCAGGGCGCGAACTCGGCGCTGGAGGACGGAGCCAGCGTCGGACCGCTGATCGGCGTCCCAGCGGCCGGCGACGGCGGGCTCTCCGAGGCGCTGGCGGAATACGACCGGCAGCGGGTGCCCCGGTGCCGGGAGATCACCCGGCGCTCCGAACTGACCGCCCGGATCGGCGCCGACCTGGGGCCGGGCTGGCGGCAGCGAACTCGGGACCTGGCACTGCGACTTGCCCCGACCGCCGCGACAGTCAAGGC
>JBOGDN010000680.1:0-3244 GCA_050742995.1 Stackebrandtia sp.
CCAGGCGGCGACGGCTTGCGAAGCGTCGTCGTTTCGAGTTTTCTCGCAAGGCGGAGGTGCTTCTGCATCCCGGTGTTGGATGCGGAAGTGCCGACAACGCCGCGAGGCGCCGCCTGGTGGACGCGCAGCGGGAAACGGGACTTCTCACACAGGCCTTTAAGGGGGCGGTTCTCGTCGGCGCGTCGGTCACTGGCGGAATACGGCGACGCGCGGCTGGTCGAGGGTCCCGTAGCCCATGGTGGCGAACGTGCCGCCCGCGGCCACCGCGCCTGAGCCGGTCTCCACGGAGGTCACGCCTCGGGCGGAGTCGGCGCCCGGATTCCAGTCCAGCAGCTCGCCGGCGACGTCGAGAGCGAACATCTTTCCGGCCGGCCGCAGGTCTTCGGGCCGGCAGCGCTCGTCGGGGCCGGTGTCGGCCACGGAGCAGACCTGGTCGAAGTGTCCGCCGGCGTAGACGTGGCCGTCGTGCAGCGCGACGCTTTCGACGTCGCCGTCGGACGAACGCTCCCACGCCAGGCTGCCGTCGCGTTCGAAGGCCTGGACGTGGCCTCCGGGGCCGCCGACCGCGGCGTACAGCCGGTCGCTTGAGGTCTCGACGTCGTAGACCATCCCGCGGGCCGCGGGGACGAAGCCGGACTCGACCGCGCCGGTGGCCGGGTCGAGCGCGGCGATTCTGCGATGCGCGGCGCCGTCGACGGTCGTGAACCCTCCGGCGACGTAGAGCTTGCCGTGGGCGGCGTGCACGTCGCGCACGCCGCTGTCGAAGACCGGACGGAAGTCGGCGTCGAGCGCGCCGCTGTCGGTGCGCACCGCGGCGATCTTGCCGCGCGGTTCGCCGTTGACGGAGTTGAAGTTGCCGCCGACGTATAGCCGTCCGTCGTAGACCGCCAGCGCCCGCGGCAGGGCGTCGACGCTGACGGCGAAGCCCTGGTCGAGTTCGCCGGAGTCCAGTTCCAGGCGCGCGACCCTCTCGGCGGGCAGGCCGTCTATCTGCGTGAACGCGCCGGCGAGGTACAGGTGGTCGCCGTCGACAGTCATGGCGTACACGGGGCCGTCCAGGCGGGGCGCGAACGAGCGAAGCCGCCCCGTCTCGGCGCTGACGGCGGCCAGGCGGAGTCGTTCGACCTGTGCGTCGTCGTCGCGTGCGGCGGTGAAGTCGCCGCCGAAGTAGAAGCTGCCGTCGTGGTAGGCCATGGCGTAGACGTCGCCGTTGACGCCGGCGCCGAGGACGGGGGTGGGCGAGACCGCGGCGGCCTCGGCCGGGGCGACGGGGGACACGGCGAACGTCAGGGCGGCGACCGCCGCGACGACGACGTGGCGAACGTGGTTCATGGCACGGATTCTGGCAGCTTGGCGGCCGTCTACGTGGGACCGACGCCGCCTCGGCGCGCCGCATGTGCGAGGCGCGGGCGCCGAATGCGTGAACCTACATGTAGGGGGGAGGCGGCGGAGGCTGCCGGTATGCCGGCGGGCCGGCCCACGGCGGCATCGGCGGTCCCACGGGCTGCGGCGGGCGAGCCGGGATCGGAAGCGGCATGACCGGCTGCGGCGGCGGGTTGACCTGCCGCACCGAGCCGTCGGGGAACTGGACCTGGTAGTAGCGCCCGTCCCAGGTGGCGCGGGGCATGGCGGGATCCGCGCCGCAGAACACCTGCCGGCACACGGTCAGGCCCTGCAGCATCTCGAGCTCGCGTGGCCCGTGGTCGGGGTCGGCGACGCCGCGCCGCATGTGGTCGCGCAGCAGCGCCAGCTGAGTGGCGAGCCGCTGGTAGTCGCGCATCGCCTTGGCGCCGGCGTCGCCGGCCACCCGCTTGGCCCACACCTTGGACGCGGTGCGGCGGCGGTAGGTCGCCAGCGCGGCGATCTCGGGGGGCGAAAGCCAGCCGGCGTCCACGTAGTCCGAAAGCGTGCGCACCGCGAGCCGGGCCTCGGCCGCGCGGGCCCACAGCGCGCCGCCCACGGCGGTGAAGAAGATCGGCACCATCACCGCCAGGTACCCCGATATGAGGACGACGGGGCCGAAGGAGGCCAGCAGGTTCCAGGCCGAGTGCAGGACCATGGCCGCCAGCAGCATCCCCAGCGGGATGAACACGCGCCCGACGCCGGGCGTGCGCCGCAGCGCCACGGCCACGCCCACCGCGCTCATCATGGTGAAAAGCGGGTGCGCGAATCCGCTGATGAGGATGCGCATGACGAAGGTGCTCGCGGCGATGAGGGCGCCTCCGGCGGCGCCGAGCCCGTCGGAGCCTTCGACGTAGCCCCGGCCCAGGTAGAGAATGTTCTCGGTCATGGCGAAACCGAGCGCCGAAAGGCCGAAGTAGACGACGATTTCGGTGAAGTTGACCAGGCGGCGGCGTCGCATCCACAGCAAAAGCAGCAGCGGTCCGAGGAATTTGGTCACTTCCTCGACGATCGGCGCGACCCCCACGGCGGTGATCAGCTCCGGCCACTCGAACTGCTCTGACGGGCTGGCCCCGTCCCAGTCGAGGTCGGCGAGCCGCGCGGCCGCGAAGGTGTTGACGGCCAGAGAGACGGAGGTGGAAACGCATGCGCCCCAGGCGAAGCTGAACGCCAGGTACGACAGCGGCGTGCGGTTGTGCCTTCCCAGCCACAGGAAGCAGGCGACCAGCAGCGGCACGGGCAGCACGGCCGCGGCCACGCCGACCGCGGCGGCGGTGAACCCCAGGCTGGTGCCGGTGATCCACAGCATGAAGATGGCGCCGGCCGCCAGCAGCAGGATCATCCCGGCGAGCGTGAGGAAGCGCCGCCACGGGAAGCGTCCGCTGACCGGCGGCGGTGCGTAGCCGCCGGCCGGCGGCCCGGACGCCGGCGGGGAGGGAGGCGGGACGGCGGTCATCGCTACAGGGTAACGGCGGCGTGGTGTGAAGCGGCTCGCGACGCTTGGCCGGTCTGTCCCGCATGCCGGAATATCGCGCTGGACGTCTTGGCGAGCTCCGGTTATGCTCGTCGCTCGAAAGGTCATGAGCGACAGCGTCAAGCCCCGGCTTGCTGTCCGGCAACCCAACGACCGCGTGGGGTGCCCCGGGTGAAGACCTGGTCCGACGCCAAGGCCGGCGTCGGTCAAGCGCGGGCCCGCCGGGTCCGAAGGACCCAGGAGGGCACATGTCAGCGTCGGCCTTGATCGACCGCTCGAGCGCGGTACTCGCCGCCACATCTTTCGAATCGCTTCCGCGGCCGCGGCTTTCCGTCGCGCCCGCGCCCCGGGCGCTCGACGTGCTTGAGG
>JBOGDN010000681.1:0-3470 GCA_050742995.1 Stackebrandtia sp.
GCCTCCGGCAGGCCCCAGGATCGCGCCGGGCTGCGCGCGCACGTGCTGAGAGTCTTCCGCGACGTGCTTGGGGTCGACGTTGCCGGCGACCGGCCGCTGTACGAGCAGGGCGTCGACTCGGTGCGGCTCCCCCGGCTGGCCGCCGAGCTGCAACGCTCCCTTAATCGTCCGATGTCGACGACGACTCTGCTGAGCCATCCCACCGTCGACGCGCTCGTCGACGCCCTCGCGGCCTCGCGGCCCGCGGCCGCTTCGGCCGCGCCCCGAGCTCACGCCTCGGCCGACGATCGCCGCGTGGCCGTGATCGGCATGGCCGGACGCTTCCCCGGCGCCGACTCCGTCGACGCGTTCTGGGACAACCTGCGCCGCGGAGTCGAGAGCATCCGGCGGTTCAGCCCCCAACAGCTGGCCGCCGCCGGCGTGCCGCCAGCCAAGTACGAACGTCCCGACTACGTCCCGGCCAGCGGCGTGCTCGGCGCCGGCGACGCGCAGGCCGTCGCCGACTTCGCCGCCGACCTGTTCGGCGTCAGCGCCCGCGAAGCGACGCTGACCGACCCGCAGCAGCGGCTGTTCCTGGAGTGCTGTCACGAGCTGCTGGAGCGGGCGGGGTACGCCGCCGGCGGCGAGCGGATCGGGGTGTTCGCCGGCTCGGGCATGAACCTCTACTCTCACCACACCTACCTGCTCGGCAACCTGCGCGGCGAGCTGAGCGACCCGCTGGGGGCCATGCAGGCGGCCATGGGCAATCAGCCGGACTTTCTGGCCACGCGGGCAGCGTACCGACTCAACCTGACCGGGCCGGCGATCAACGTGCAGACGGCCTGCTCCACCGGGCTGGTCGCGGTGCATCTGGCCGTGCAGTCGCTGTTGGCAGGCGACTCCGACGTGGCCGTCGCAGGCGCCTCGGCCGTCCACATACCCCAGACGACCGGCTATACCTACATGGACGGTTCGATCCTGTCGTCAAGCGGTCGATGCCGGCCCTTCGACGCCGCCGCCGACGGCACGGTGGGCGGCAACGGCGTGGCCGCGGTGGCGTTGAAACGCCTCGACCGGGCGCTGGCCGACGGCGACACCGTCCACGCCGTCGTCCTCGGCTCCGCGGTCAACAACGACGGCGCCGACAAGGTCGGGTTCACCGCCCCCAGCGTCTCCGGACAGGTCGCCGCCGTCACCGCCGCGCTCGACGCCGCCGGCGTCACGTCCGACACCGTCGGCTACGTCGAGGCGCACGGCACCGGCACCGCGCTCGGAGATCCACTTGAGATACAGGCGTTGACCGAGGCGTTCGCCGCCCGCGCCGCAGCCGGAAGCGACGAGCCGCACTGCGCGATCGGCGCCGTCAAAGCCAACGTCGGCCACCTGGACAGCTGCGCCGGGATCGCCGGTCTCGTCAAGGCCGCGCTGGTGCTGCGCGAAGGGATCATCCCCCCGCAGATCAACTTCGACCAGCTCAACCCCGCCATCTCCCTCGAAGACGGACCGTTCTTCATCTCCTCCAAGGAGACCGAGTGGCCGCAGGGGCGCCATCCCCGCCGCGCCGGGGTCCAGGCGCTGGGAGTCGGCGGCACCAACGCCCACGTGATCCTGGAGGCGCCGCCGCCGCGCACGCCGCCCGAGCCCGCCGCAAGGTACGCGAACCGGCCCGCCCTGGTGCTGTCCGGGCAGACCGAAGCCGCCCTCGACGAGCTGGCGGCCGAGTTCGCCGAACGGCTGCGCCGCCCCGACGCCCCCGAAAAGCCCGACCTGCTCGCCTCCACGGCGCTGGGACGCCGGCACCGGCGACACCGTCTGGTCGCCTGGGGCGACGCCGCCGCCGACGTCGCCGACGCCCTCGACGCGCGTCGCGTCGAGGCGTCGAGTCCCGACGTCGTGTACGGCGAGGCCGACGCCGAGGCGACGGGGCCGGTCGGGTTCGTCTTCAGCGGTCAGGGCGGCCTGCGAGCGGGCTTCGCTCGCGAGCTGTACGACTCCTCCGAAGCCTTCAAAGCCGTCCTGGACCGCTGCGCGGAGCGATACCGCGCCAAATGGGACGGCGACCTGTTGACGCCGCTGCTCGACTCGGCCGAAAGCCCGCCGCAAGAGACCGACCTGGTCCAGCCGGCCCTGTTCGCCTTCCAGACCGCCCTGGCCGAGGCGTGGGCGTCACTGGGGGTGCGGCCGGACTTCGTCGCCGGCCACAGCGTGGGCGAGTACGCCGCCTGGTGCGTCGCCGGCGGCATGTCCGTCGAGGACGGTCTGGACCTGACCGTGCGGCGCGGACGGTCGATGCAGGAGCTGACCGCGCCCGGCGCCATGGCGGCGGCGCGGGCCGACCGGCGTGCGGTCGAGGCCGTCCGCGCCGTGGTGTCGGATGTGGATCTCGCGGTGGTCAACGGCGCCCGCGACCACGTCCTGGCCGGCGAGCCCGAGGCCGTCGCCGAGGCCGTGCGGCTGCTGGAGCGGCGAGACGTGATCGTCCGGATGCTGCCGGCGCGGCGCGCGTTCCACTCGGCGCTGCTGGATCCGATGCTGCCGCACCTGCGAGAGGCCGCCAGCGCCGTGACGTTCACTCCCGTCGTTCTGCCGGTGGCCAGCACTGTAGACGGCGCGATGCGCCCGAGCGGGACCGTCGCCGACGCCGAGTACTTCTGTCGGCAGACGCGCGGCGTCGCGCGCTGGGATCTGGCGGTCGACGCGCTCGCCGACGCCGGATGCCGACTGTTCCTTGAGATCGGCCCCGACGCGGTGCTGACCTCCATGGGACGCCGCAACCTTCCGCAGGCCCGCTGGCTGGCCTCGCATCCGCCCGAAGGCGGCGGGCTGCCGCGCGCCCTGGCGGGCCTGCACTGCGCGGGCCTGTCCGTGGACTGGCGGCCGCTGGCCTTCGACGGCGGCCGAGTGCCGCTGCCGACTCACCCGCTCCACCGCAAGACCTACTGGATCGACCCCACGCCCGCCGACCCGACCCACTTCGCCCAGGAGAGTTCGCGATGACCGACAGCGCTGCCGTCGACCGAGTGTGCGACGGCGTTCGGAACGTGGCCGCCCGACAAATCGGCTGCGACGTCGGCGAGGTCACGGCCGACGCCACCTTCTTCGACCTGGGCGCCGACTCCCTGCTGTTGGTGGGCATGGTGCGCGAACTCGAGCGGACCTTCGGCGTCAAGGTCGCCATGCGGGAGCTGTTCTCCGCGGGCGACACGCCGCGCCGGCTGGCCGAGCTGATCAGCTCCCGACTCGACCCGACGGTCCTCGCGGCGCCTCCCGCCGCGGCAGCCCCGACGACTGAGCCTCCGCAGCCTTCCCAGGTCGCCCCGACCGCGCCGCCGACGCCGATCGACGCGAACGGCAACACCGCCGCCGCGCCGCCCCAGGCGCCACAGCCCGCACCCGCACAGCCGATCCCGGCCATGCCGCCAGTCGCGCCGCCGATCGCGCCGATCCCGGCAGGCGTGAACCCGAACATCGCCGCCGCGCAGGTGCAGTTG
>JBOGDN010000682.1:0-5776 GCA_050742995.1 Stackebrandtia sp.
ACCCACAGCAGCGCGAACTCGAAATGCGCGCCGGCCAGCGGCGCGGTGACGAGGTGGCTGGTTCCCACGCCGGCCATGGCCACCAGCAGTCCCGGTCCGAGGTACCGGAATATCCGCGACCCTCGCAGGCTGTGCGAACCGACCGCCGCGTCGTCGAGGGCGCGCAGCGCGGTCGGGTCGGGTTCGGGGACGGCGGCGGACTCGGCCGGCGACTTCACGTCGCTCATGAAGGGCTCTTTCGTAGACGACGGGTTAGAGGCATCCTAGGGACAAGATCACCTCCTGGCTAGATCCCGCCGTCGACTTTCAAGCGACGGGACCCCCTCGCCGGCCGTGACAGTTTAGCGGACTGACAGCCCGCTACACCACGCTGAACTGCGGATTTGCATTTGAGCGCACTCCAGGTTCTATCGTCTTTGTCGGATCTGCGCGAATACCAAAGGAGACCATCATGGAGCACCGCAATCTCGGCCGCACCGGCCTCAAGGTTAGCGAGCTGTGCCTGGGCGCCATGTACTTCGGCGGCGTCGCCGACGAAAAGACCGGCTTTGAGATCCTCGACCGGTTTGTCGACGCCGGCGGCAATTTCATCGACACCGCTGACGTGTACAACGCCGGCGAGTCCGAAAAGGTGCTCGGACGCTGGCTGGCCGCACGCGATCGCGACAGCTTGGTCATCGCCACCAAGGTGCGCGGCAAGATGGGCGACGACGTCAACGCCAAAGGACTCAGCCGCAAGCACGTCATGTCGGCCGTGGACGCCAGTTTGCAACGGCTCGGCACCGACTACATTGACCTGTACTACACCCACGTCTACGACCGAGACGTCCCGCTCGAGGAGACCCTGTCGACCCTTGACGACCTGGTGCGGGCCGGAAAGGTCCGCTACCTGGGGGCCAGCAACGTGGCCGGTTGGCAGCTGCAGAAGGCCGTCGACCTGGCCGAGCGCAACGGCTGGGCCCGCTACGTGGCGCTGCAACCGCTGTACAACCTGCTCGATCGGGAGATCGAATGGGACTCGATGGAGGTGTGCCGCGCCGAAGGGCTCGGGATCATGCCGTGGAGCCCGCTGCGGGCCGGCTGGCTGTCGGGCCGGTTCTCCCGCGGCATGCAGGCGCCGCCGCAGGACGCCAGCCGGGTAAAGCAGAGCTCGGACGTTCCGTTCGACATGGCCTGGGAACAGTACGACAACGAGCACACCTGGTCGGTGATCGACGCCGTCGCCGAGGTCGCCGCCGAGACCGGAAAGACCGTCGCGCAGGTGGCGACCCGCTGGCTGGTCGACCAAGATGCCGTGACCGCTCCGATCATCGGCCCAAGAACCGTCGAGCACGCCGTGAACAGCCTGGGCGTCGCCGGCTGGGCGCTCACCGCCGAGCAGTTGTCCAAACTCGACGAAGCCAGCGCCAAGCCGAAGCCGTATCCGTTCAACCTGCTTGAGCACTTCGCCGGTCAGCGCTGACTGTCACCGCCGGCGCAGTGAATCAGCGTGGCTACGACCCCCTGTTGTGGAGGTGGGTCAGGCAGCTGTCTGGAGGAACGAGACGATGTACGCATGTGCAACATGCGCTTCGCCGCGCTGAGCACGCGCGCGTTTTCCCCAGATGAGTCGACCGAGCTCATCCGAACTATCCTTGAGGAATATCGGTGAGGCAAGGAAAGGAGGCGCGGGACATGGACACCCGCGATGTGTCCCGCGTTGTCTGGCGGAAGAGCACCCGCACTGGCGGAGCGAACGGCACCGGCGGCAACTGTGTCGAAGTCGGCGCTCTCCCAAAGACTCCCCGCGTGATGTGGCGCAAGAGCAGCAGGTCAGGGCCAGCCAGTGGAAACGGGGGCGGCAACTGCGTCGAAGTCGGCACCTTGCTTGGCGAGGTGGGCGTTCGCGACTCGAAGCTGGGCAACGCCAGCACACCCCTGTGGGTAGCGCCCACCGACTGGGCCGCCCTCCTCGACACCGTGCGCACCGACGCCTGACCCGAGGCCAGACGCTGGCGCGTGGTAGGGCACACTGAGGGTCGGTGCCGTCGTGACCGTAAGACGCCAGTCGAGAACGCCAGGGTGGCGAAGTAGTGAGCCTGTCTCATCGTGGCGCGGCGGGTGAACGAGGCGGTGGATCTGCTGGCCCAGCAAGCGGCGAGTCTTTCGCAGGCGCCGCGCTGCGCCGGGCCGGCCTGGTCGCCTTGGGCGACAAGGGCTACGTCGGTCTCGACGACCGGGTCGTCTTGACGCCGCCGAAAGGCCGCGACAGGCCGGAGCCGAAGAAGGCCCGCAACCGGCTGCTCGCCGGCTTGCGCGCACCGGGCGAGCGCGCCTTGGCTCAACTGAAGAACTGGCGCATCCTGCTCAGACTCCGCTGCCGCCCCTGTCGCGCCGCCAACCTCGCCCGCGCCGTGGCCGTCGTCGACCAACACGAACACAAATCACGATGAGAAAGGTTCGCTCCCAAAGTCTGACCTGACACCCCGGTCCCGACCGGCGACATTCACCGCCGCTGGCGTGGATCGCCACGCCGGCCGCGATGACTGGTGTGGCGCTCCCGTTCGGGTTTTTCCACTCTGGTTTTCTGGTTGGCTTACTCTTCGCAGTTGACGGGTTCGGCGATATGGTGGCAAATGTCCCCGCCCGCCCCGCCGTCGCCTTTGTCCACAAAGGGGTCCCCGCCGGTTGGATGACCACTAGAGTCGACGGGGACGCCGCCCATGAGGAGATCGTCGCCGTCGCCGCCGTTGAGGGTGTCGGCTCCACCGGATTGGACGACGTCTTCTTCACCGCATTTTACGTTCCCGCTGGGCCCGTCGCCGCAGAGTCGGTCGTCGCCCGCTCCACCGTCGATGGTGTCGTCGCCGCCTTCGCCGTAGATGGTGTCGCCGCCGGCTCCACCGTCGATGGTGTCGTCGCCGCCGTCGCCGCCGTCGCCCCAGATGGTGTCGTTGCCCGCTCCGCCGTCGATGGCGTCGTTGCCCGCTCCGCCGTAGATGGTGTCGCCGCCGTCGCCAGTGCAGATGGTGTCATTGCCCTCGCCGGCCCTGATCTCGTTCTTGTTCGCGCCCGCGACGATGACGTCGCCGCCGTTGGTGCCGTAGATGACGGCCTCGTTGCTGACCATGGTTGCGGCCAGGCCGTTGCAGGTCTCCTCTTCGGCCTGAGCGGCGGCAGCCCCCAAAGGCACAGTCCCCGCCGCCAGCGTCAGGCCGGCGGCCAGAGTGAACCAGTGTCGTGTCGTGATCGTGCGCATGATGCGTATGGCCCTTCTGCGAAATCGGTGAAGCAGGACGAACACAGGCCCGACACGACTGCCGACGGCGCATCGACACCTCGTGGTCACAATACGTGGTCGAGTCAGGGCTGTTCGCGGATTCGGTTTCTAGGCCTTCGGCGAACGTCGTCACCCGCGAGGCGACATCCGCACCGCCGTTCCCCCGCGCGTCGTCATCCCGCCCAAATCGTCGAACACAGCAGGCCCAGGCATGCGCGCGCGTTCGGCATGAGGATCGCATGGTGAAGCAGGACCGGTATCGAGCATTGACGAGGTTACGCCGAGCACTTACGCTCGCGCCCATGTCAATCGATGATTTCAGCAGGGCCATCGGCGCAGCCGCAGAGGCTGTCGAATCCGCCTCCGCCGCCATTGGTTCTGCGAAGGGCCGGCGGCGACGAGCTTAGCGGCCAGTTCGCCGGATTGGGCATCGAAGACAAGGCCGAACAAACCAACGCCGTCGCCCAACGGCTTGAACCTGAGGCCGCCGCTCAGGCTGAACACTTGAAGTCCCTGCTCCACGAGATCCGCAACCAAGCCGAGGGCTTGCGCGGCAACGGATTACAGGGCGCACCGAGGGCCGGCACCCCGTCGATCACCGGCATCTCGGCACAAACAGTCACCTCCGCCCCCGCTACACGCCGATTGGACAGCACACCGACAGGTCCGAACGTGATCAATGGGCGGACGTACTCGATCCACTCACAGGAACGCATGGCCGATCCCACGCGAAACGTCTTACCTGTTGAGGTGGAGAGCGCGATCGCCGGCGGCAAGAACCGAGCCGGGAGGAACCCCGGAACCATTGAGTACTATGACGCCGACACACAGGTCCATGTCGTGACCAGCACGGCCGGTGCCGTCGTGACCGTAGGACGCCAGTCGAGGACGCCAGGGTGGGCGAAATAATGGACTCTACTCAAACCAAACTGCGCCAGGCCATTCGTCAGGCAATCGCGAAGTACCGGACCCGCGAAATCAGTCTCAAAGAGCTTGTCGATGAACTCGATCCAATCGTCGACAACCTCCAACCCGAAGAGACCTGGGAGCAGGTCTCGGAGCTGTACACCGAACTCGACGCGTTCTACGGCCTGCTCGCAACCGGCGAAGAAGTTGGCCGGCACGGCAGCGACTTTCCACTGTCCCCCGACCAACAGGGCAACGTCGACCGGATCGTGAACGAGATCGACCGGTTGTTGAACTGATTGGGCGGGCGGCCAACGACCCGGCGTCATTGTTGGTTGTGGAGGTGGGTCAGGTAGCTGTCTAGGTGGAGCGGGTCGCCGTCGGTGCGTTTGCGGGTTGGCGGGTCTCCTGAGATCGGGCGGTGGCCGTCGAGGTGGGACACGAACATCGACTCGCCTTGTGTGAGCGCGGGCAGCAGCCGTTCGAAGCCGTGCACGTCTTGCGCGCGCATCGTGCCGGTCAGGCGACAAGTCGCTCCGTGAACCGCGTGGCCGGTCACCGTCGCGCCGGCCTTGGCCAGTTCCTGCAGCACCTCGGCGCTGACGGCGTTCGGCGTCTCCAGCTCGAAGCGGTTGATCGGCTCCAGGACCTGAGTGCCCGCCTGGCGCAGGGCGCGCATCAGCACCAGCGGCGTCAGCAGGCGGAACTCCTTTGTGGTGCTCAGCGGCGGTTTGCCGGCCGAGACCGCCGCCGCAGAGCCCGACCTGATGAGCGTGATGACGCAGTCGATCACGCCCCAGCCGTGCAGCCCCTGCTTCAAGGTCTCGCGCACGGTCTCCTCGATCGCCTTGTGGAATCGCGCCGGAATCGAGCCGCGCTCGACCTCGATTCCATAGGCGACGCCCGAGCCGACGGGGCCGGGTTGGACTCGCAGCCCGATCGTGGCGTAGAAGTGGGTGCTCGGCTCCTCCCCCATCGCTTCGACGGCCTCGCCGACGCCGACGGGCCGCTCCACATAGATGGTGCGCGTCTCGTCGAAGTCGACCTCGACGCCGAACTGCTCGGCGAGCGTGGCGGCGATGACCTCTTTTTGCACCTCGCCGTACAGGTTCACCGTGATGTCCTGGCCGGACTCGTCGAAGCGGGGGTCCACCAAGGGGTCCCGCTCGGACAGAACGCGCAGCGCGTCGTGCAGCGCCGGCCGCTCGCGCGGGTTGCGGGGCCGGATGATCGTGTCGAGCGTGGGCTGGGCGAACAGGCCGCCGGCATGCAGCTCGTCGGGCGAGCCGACGGCGTCGCCGATGCGCACGTCCGTCAGCCCCCACACCTTGGCGATGGCGCCGGCGCCGGCCTCGGCTATGCGCGTGGCCGCGCCCCGGTCGAAGACTCGCACGGCCGTGACCTTGCCTTCGAAGGAGTCGCCGCCGGCGCGGTGCAGCCTCGGGCGGGTGCGCGGGCGCAGGGTTCCCGCGCGCATCCGCACGTAGGCGATCTTCTCGCCCGCCGGGCCGCGCTCCACCTTGAACACCGAGCCTCGCGGCTCGCCTCCGGCGGCGCCCGACGCGACGGGCAGATGTTCGCGCACGCCCGCCGCCAGGGCCTCGACGCCCG
>JBOGDN010000683.1:0-12611 GCA_050742995.1 Stackebrandtia sp.
GGACGCAGTCGGTCCAATCCTTGTAGACGCTCGCCGTCCACGCCGCGAGCCCGGCCGGGGAGTCGGTCAGTCCGCAGGCGATCGCCTGCGGCCGCGACGACTGGATCAGCTTGTACCCGTACAGCCGGTTCATATAGTGCTCGGCGAACGCGAGTCGTTCCCGCTCGACGTCGTCGAGACCGTCGAGTTCGTCCTCGCGCCCCGAGGGCCAGGAGACGAACCCGCAGCCGTGGACGCCGAGCACGCTGTCGGGCGCGACGGCGCCCAGCTCTCGCGAGATCCACGTTCCCCACTCGCTGCCGCAGGCGCCGTAGCGGTCGTAGCCCAGACGGCGCATCAGCTCCGCCCAGGCGCGCGCGACGCGCGACGAGCCCCAGCCGAGCCGACGCGTCGGCCCCGACAAGCCGTACCCGGGAGGCGACGGGATCACCAGGTGGAACGCCTGGCTGGGGTCGCCGCCGTGGGAGCGCGGGTCGGTCAGGGGCGCGATCACGTCGAGGAACTCCGCCGGCGACGAAGGCCAGCCGTGGGAGACGATCAGCGGCAGCGCGCCCGGCTCGGGGGAGCGGACGTGCAGGAAGTACACGTTCTCGCCGTCGATCTCGGTGCTGAACTGCGGGTGCGCGTTGAACCTCGCCTCCTGAGCGCGCCAGTCGTAGCCGCGGCGCCAGTAGTCGACAAGGTCTTTGAGGTAGGCGACCGGAGCGCCGTGGCTCCAGCCCTGATCCGACGCCTCGGCCGGCCAGCGCGCGGCCGCCAGCCGGGCGTCGAGGTCGTCGAGTTCGCTTTGCGGCACGTCGAGCAGGAAGGGACGGATCTCGGCGTTTGAGACCGGGGAGCTGTGAGCGGTCAAGGGACTCCTCTCCTCGTCGAAACACGATCTCGTATAAAGTACCGTACGGCGTACGGTACAGCAAACGAAAAGGCTCCGGTATGGTGAATCGCACCATGACCGAACCTTCCGGCGCGGCCGACCCGGCGCGCAGCCTGGCGCTGCTGTGGGGCGACCGCGAACGCCCCGCACGCCGAGGCAGGCACGGCCTCAGCGTCGCCAAGATCGTCTCGGCGGGGCTGGCTCTGGCCGACGCCTCCGGCATCGAGGCCCTGTCTATGCGCAAGGTCGCAGAGGCTCTCGGCGTGGGCACGATGTCTCTGTACACCTACGTGCCCGGCAAAGCCGAGCTGATCGAGGTCATGATCGACACCGTCTACGCTGCCGTCGCCGCCGCCGAAACCGACGAGGCCGGCGACTGGAGAGCCCGCGTGGAATCGGCGGCCTCCGACGGGTTCGGCGCTCACATGGAGCACCGATGGCTGCTCGACGTTCCGGCGGGGCGGGCGATACTGGGTCCGGGCGCGTGCGCCAAATACGAAAGAGAGCTGTCGGCCGTCGACGACCTCGGCCTCGACGACGTCGAGATGGACGCCGTGACGGCGTTGGTGAACGGCCATGTCGTCGCCTCGGCGCGCCGCGCCGTGGAAGCAGCCCGAGCCGAAGCCCGCACCGGGATGACCGAACGCCAATGGTGGGAAGCCCACGCCCCCGCCTTGGCCGAGGTCGCCGACGCGGCACGCTTCCCCATCGCGGCCAGAGTGGGCACGGCCGCTGGCCGCGCCCACGACGCCGCCTACGCCGCCGACGGAGGCTTCGCCTTCGGACTCGCCCGAATCCTCGACGGAGTCGCCGCCCTCCTCGACTCCCGCCGCTGAACGCTCGCCCCGACAGCGACCCTTCCTCTCCGACTGCCCGAACTCACACGGCCCGTCACACCGCGCCCGCCCCTGGACGTGCCCGCACCTCATACCTGCGGCGTTCAGCTCCCGCGCCGCGCTCACACTAGGCCGGCTCACATCGCGCCGCGCTCACACCGCCCGCGCCCGCGTAGTGCTTGTACCAGACCGCGCCTACACCGGCCGTGCCGCACCACACCACACCGCGCCGCGCCACGCCCGCCGCGTGCCGTCCCCCACCCCCCGCCAGGGCCACCGGCCTCCTCCCCACTGCGTTCAGCCTATTGTTTTGGGAGCGCTCTCGGCCAGTCGCGGCGGGCACGCCTGTGGACAACCGGCCGCTGTGGATAACTTTTTGCGGTCTAAACCGGACGGGCCGTTGTCAGTGCGGCTAGAGACCGGCTACCGGCGTCCACGAGCCGTGGATGCGCCGCAGTCGCCGGGTGACCTCGCCGATCGTCGCGTATGCCTCGACCGCGGCGACGCAGGCGGGCACGATGTTGTCGCCGCGGCGGGCCGCGGTCTCGAGGTGAGCGAGCGCCGCTTCCGCCGCGGCGCCGTCGCGTTCGGCGCGCAGGCGTTTCAAGGCTTCGACTTGGCCGCTTTCGGCGGCGGGGTCGACGCGGAACACGTCGAGCGGCTCGGGGTCGGACGCCCAGCGGTTCACCCCCACAACGACCCTTTCGCCGTCCTCGAGCTCCTGCGTTTTGCGGTAGGCGGCCTCGGCGAGCCGGGCTTGCTGGTATCCGGACTCGATGCAGGCGACCGCGCCGCCGCGCGCGGCGATGTCGTCCATCACCTCCGCGACGCGGCGCTCGCAGGCGTCGGTGCGGGCCTCGACCTCGTACGATCCCCCGAGCGGATCGGCGACCTCGGCGACGCCGGACTCGCATGCCACGATCTGCTGCGTGCGCAGCGCCAAGGTGGCCGCGTCCGACGTCGGCACCCCGAGCGCCTCGTCGTAGGCGCACACGTGCAGCGTCTGGACGCCGCCGCACGCGGCCGCGAAGGCCTCGAGCGCCGTGCGCGCCACGTTGTTCAACGGCTGCTGCGCGGTCAGCGACGACCCGGCCGTGAAGGCGAAGATGCGCAGCTGGGCGCTGCGCGGGTCGGTCGCGCCGTAGCGTTCGGTCACCAGCTTCGCCCACACCCGCCGGGCGGCGCGCAGCTTCGCGACTTCGCCGAGCACGTCCATTCCCACCGACAGGAACGTGAAAAGCGACGGCGCGACCTCGTCGACGCCCACGCCCCGCGAGCGCAACGCGTCCAGATAGGCGACGGCGTTGGCGAAGGTGTACCCGATCTCGGTCGGACCGTCCCCTCCGGACTCCGCGATGTGGTAGCCGGACATCGCCAGCGGCACCCAGCTGGGCACATGACGCGCCAGATGCTCCATCGTGTCCACAGTGAGCTCGAGCGCGGCGCCCGGCGGGAAGATCTGGGTGCCGCGCGCCATGTATTCCTTGAGGACGTCGTTTTGGATGAAGACGCCGAACTGTCCCGGCGCGACGCCGCGTTTGCGCGCCAGCGCCAGACAAAGCGCCGCCCAGACGAACCCGATGGAGTTCGCGGTGGTGCGCACCTGGGCGATCCGCTCAAGCGGTATGCCGTCCATGAGGGTCTCGACGTCGGCCAGCGAGTCGATCGCCACTCCGACGCGGCCCACCTCCCCGGCCGCGCGCGGGTCGTCGGAGTCGAGTCCGAGCTGGGTCGGCAGGTCCAGCGCCACCGAGAACCCGGTCTGACCGGCGTCCAGCAGTTCCTTGAAGCGCAGGTTCGACTGCGAGGCCGTGGCGAATCCGGCGTACTGGCCCATGACCCACGGCCGCGGCGTCGCCGAAATGCCGCGGGTGTACGGGAACTCGCCGGGTGTTTCAGGCATCGCGGCTCAACGCCTTCTTGTCGATCTTTCCGGTGGAGTTCAACGGGAAAGCCTCCAGTTTGCGCACCTGTTTCGGTTTCTTGTACGAGGCGAGCCGACGTGCGCAGTGCGCGGCGACGTCGTCGGGAGACGCCGTGCCGGTGTACGCGCAGGTGACGCGCTGGCCCCACTCGGCGTCGGCGACGCCGTAGACGGCGACCTCGGCCACACCGGGGACCTCGGAGACAACCCGCTCCACCTCGCTCGGGTAGACGTTGTAGGCGCCGGTGAGAATCATGTCGCCCTTGCGGTCTACAAGCCACAGTCGGCCGGACTCGTCAAGACGTCCCAGGTCTCCGGTGTGCAGCCAGCCGTCGCGCACGGCCTTGACGTCGCCGGCCGAACCCCAGTACCCGGACATGACGTGCGCTCCGCGCGTGACGACCTCCCCCACCTCGCCGGCGGGCAGCGTGGCGCCCGCGTCGTCGACGACGCGCAGGTCGACCAGCGTGCAGGCGCGACCGGCCGACGTCAGCAGGTCGGGTTCGCCGTCGACCCCGCGGGCGTGGTCGTCGGCGTCCAGGACCGTGACGGGCGGGATCGCCTCCACCAGCCCGTAATACTGCACCAGGCGCGGCGTCACGCGTTGATGCGCCAGCCTTATCTGCTCCGGCGGCATCGGCGCGCCGGCGTACGCGAGCATTTTCAGCCCCGGCAGCCCGTCAAGCGAATCGAGCGCGAGCAGTCGGGCGACCATCGTCGGCACCACGGCGGTGTGCGTGACGCCGCGGTTGTCCACGGCGTCGACGACGGCCTCGGCGTCGAAGGACGGCAGGATCAGCTGCTTCGCGCCGGCGGCCAGGAACGGCAATGTGAAGAGGCCCGAGGTGTGCGTGACGGGCGCCGCGTGCAGGTAGACGTCACCGGGCTGGGGCGGCCCGCCCAGCACGTCCAGCGACATGTTCGTCAGCGAGGCCAGCCGGTTGGAATGCGCCCGTCGCACTCCCTTGGGGGCGCCGGTGGTGCCCGAGGTGTAGTTCAGCGACACCAGGCTCTGTGTGGAAAGGGCGCCGTGGGGCGCGGTCTTCAGGAGCCGCTCGTAGTCGTCGCCGACGACGACGCACACGTCCAGCCCCTCGCGCAGCGACCGGGCGCGGTCGGCGAACGAGACGTCGCAGATCAGGGCGCACGCGTCGCAGTCGGCGGCGATGCGGTCCCAGTCGTCGGCGTGCAGCCGGTAGTTCAAGGCCACGCGCACCAGACCGGCCGCCATGCACGCCAGGTCGGTCTCGATGTACGTGTTCTGGTTCGGCTGCAAGTCGAGGACGCGGTCGCCGGGACGCAGCCCCAGCCCGAGCAGGCCGTGAGCCAGCCGGTTCGTCCTGTCCTCCAGCTGGGCGAAGGTCTGCCGTCCCTGCGGGCCTTCCAGCGCCACGCGCGATCCGAAGCGGGCGGCGGCGCGTCGGAAAAGGGTCACCGCGTCCATTGCGAACTCCTCGTCGACGATTCCGGGCGGACGGATTCGGCAAGCGCGGCCACGGCGCGAGCCGGCGTCGCGTAGACCCCGATTCCGGCTTCGGCCAGCCGCGGTCGAAAGTCCGGCGCCAAGGCGTCGGCGCCGGTGCGCGACACCAGGATCGGCTTGCCGAGGCGGGACGCTTCGATCAGGCTGTCGCACACCGTGTCGGCGGCTTCCCCGCCCAGCACGCACAGGCACACCACGACGCCGCCGCAGCCGGGGTCCCGTACGACCGCCGACAGGGCTCGCGTCAGCAGGCTCGGGTCGGAGATCACCGAGGCCGTGACGTCAAGCGGGTTGCCGATCGAGGCGTGGGGCGGCAGCAGCTCGCGCAGCCGCGTGTTCGTGTCCGCGGACAGGCTCGCCGGCTTCAGCCCGGCGCGTTCGATCGCGTCGGCGGCGAGCACCCCCGCGCCGCCGGAGGTGGTCACCACGACGACGTCGCCAGACGGCGGCGGGGCCGAAAACGACGCGGCGAGGTCGAGCAGCTCCTCCACGTCGGGCGCCGGCGACAGCCCTGAGCCGGACGTGGTCGCCGCGGCGGCGGTGACAGTCAAGCCGCGGCCCGCCTTGGAGAATCCCGCGCGCAGCGCGGCGACCGGTTTGCCGGACTCGCGCAGCCGCCGCAGCCAGCGCGGCGACAGGTCCGACTCCAGGTACGCGATCACCCCGTCGCAGTCGGGCTCTTCGGCGAGCGCGCACATCACCTCGCCGGCGCCGACGTCGGCTTCGTTGCCGGTGTTGACCACCCACCCAGGGCGCAGGCCGCGTTCGACGGCGAGGCTGGCGAGGCCGTAGCCCAGCCCGCCGCTGTGGCTGACGATCGCGAGGCCGCCGGGGCGCAGCGAATCGTAGGCGTCGAACAGGGGAGAGAAGCTCGCGACCAGACCCGAGCGGAAGTTCGCCGCGCCGATGCAGTTGGGGCCGAGCAGCCGTATCCCGGCGTCGCGGGCGCGTCGCAGCAGCCGGGCCTGGAGCTTTGCGCCGCCCGGGACGTCGGAGAACCCGGCCGCGCCGACGACGACCGCGCGGGTTCCCGCCTCGGCGCAGTCGTCCAGGGCCGCCTGACAGGAGGCGGCCGGCGCCAGCAGCAGCGCCAGATCCACGGGGCCGCCCGCGGCGGAGACGGTCGGGTAGGCGGGCAGGCCGCGCACCGTCCGCGCTGTGGGATGCACCGGAAGGATGCGGCCGGCGTACCCGAAGCGTCGCAGATAGCCGACCACCCGGCCGCCCTGCGAGCCGGGACGGTCGGAGGCGCCCACGATCGCCACGGAACTGGCGTTCCACAGTGGCGTTATATCGTGCGCTGCGGCTTTTGACACCCGATCAGCGTGTCACGCTTATATGACGTGCGTCAAGACAGCGCTATACGGCGCGTTCAGCTCGCAAGCTCGCCGCTGTGCTTTCGCTTCAGCTCGCAAGCTCGCCGAAGACTCTCTCGAGATAGATCGCGACGCCGTCTTCGTCGTTGGCGACGGTGATCTCGTCGGCGGCGGCTTTGACGCTGGGGTGGGCGCCGGCCATCGCCACGGAGCGCCCCGCCCAGGCGAACATCGGAAGATCGTTGAGGGCGTCGCCGAACACCAGCACGTCGCGCGGCTCGACCCCCAATTGCGAGGCCACCTGGGCCAGGCCGGTCCCCTTGTCGACCCCGGGCGGGCACACCTCGACGAACCCGATCCCCGACTCGGTGAACCCGCACCACTGCGGAGGCGCGATCCGGCGGGCCAGCTCCAGCAGCTCAAGGGCCGGGATCTTGTCGCTGCTCAGATAGGCCTTGACCAGCTCGTTGTCGAGCGCCTCGTCGCGTTCGCACGGGGTGATCGGAATCGGGTAGGGCCACTCGGGCGACACGTCGCCAAGCAGCTGCGACTCGTGGCCGGGGTCGGCTTCGACGAAAACCGAAAGCGGCCCGGTCTCGCGCTCCACCAGCTTGACGACCTCAGAGACCTGCGAGCCGGGCATGAGCGTGGCGCGATGCTCGACCACCGCGCCGCCGGGGCCGTACTCGTAGATGAAGCCTCCCTGTGCGAGCACCAGGTAGTCCGCGCTTGGCACGTCGACGCGGCACAGCTCCCGCAGCCGCGGCCCGCGTCCGGTGACGCCCACGACCGTCACGCCGCGCCCGGCCAGTCGCTTCAAGGTCTCGTGGGAGCGCGCCGACACCGTCTCGTCGCTGCGCACCAGGGTCCCGTCGAGGTCGGTCGCCACCAACTTCGGAGTCACTCGAACCACCGCCGCAGCACCGCCGCCACCCCGTCGTCGTCGACGCTTGGCGCGACTTCGTCCGCGGCGGCTTTGATCTCGTCGACGGCCTGCCCCATCGCCACGGCGTGCCCCGCCCAGGCGAACATCGGGAGGTCGTTGCCGGCGTCGCCGAAGACGACTGTCTCGGCGGCGGACACGCCGTAGTGCGCGGCGACGGCGGCGGCCCCGGTGGCCTTGGTGATTCCGGCGGGCCCCACGTCGATCCAGCCGTTGAACCCGACCTCCACATAGTACATTGAGGAGTCGAGGTCGGCGTCGGCGGCGAGTTTCGCCGCGGACGGGCAGCGCAGGCCCGCGCCGTAACGGGCGCCGCCGGGCAGCCGGGCCGCCAGGCGGGCGGTCTGGGTCGCCGCGAGCGTCTCAAGGTCGACCATGTCCGCCCAGGTGGACGTGAAGTCGCGTTTGAAGTTGTCGGTGTGCCGCCATCCCCGCGTGTTCAGCTCGACGGCAAAGGCCACCTCGGGGTCGGCGGCTTTGAAGCGGCGTACCGCCTCGGAGGGGTCCATGAGCCGGCAGTCGACCACTCTGGCGTCGCCCAGGTCGTAGGTGACGGCGCCGTGCGTCGCCGAGATCAGTCCGTCGGTCAGGTCCAGGTCCTTGACGGCGCGCAGCGCTCCCCACACGGCGCGGCCGGTGGCCACGGCGACGGGCACTCCCGCGGCCCGCACGCTCGCCAGAGCCTTCACGACGGCCGGCGACGGCGGAAGCATTTCCAGCCCGTGAGGAACCACGGTGCCGTCCAGGTCGACGATCACCAATTTCGGTTGTTCCATCGTGCGACAGTACCCGGATCGGGGTGAACGCGACCTTAACTGGTGTGGCAATTCACGCGGCCGGAACGCCGCGGATTCCGCCGCCGACCTGGGCGATCGCCGTGGCCGCCGGTTCCGGCGGGCGCGCTTTGACGCCCGCCGGAGGCGGTGTGTCAGCGGACCGGTTCCAGGACCTCGCGTCCAACGAACGGCTGCAGCGCCTTGGGCACCTGAACCGATCCGTCGGGCTGCTGGTGGTTTTCCAGGATCGCCACGATCCAGCGGGTGGTGGCCAGCGTGCCGTTGAGCGTCGCCGCGATCTGCGGCTTGCCGTCCGCGTCGCGGTAGCGCACGTTCAGCCGTCGTGCCTGGAACGTGGTGCAGTTCGACGTGGACGTCAGCTCGCGATAACCGCCCTGGCTGGGCACCCACGCCTCGCAGTCGAACTTGCGGGCCGCCGAGGAGCCCAGGTCGCCGCCGGCCACGTCGATCACCCGATAGGGGACCTCGATCTTGGCGAGCATCTCCTCTTCGAAGGCGAGCAGCCGGCGGTGCTCCGCCTGCGACTCCTCGGGCTTGCAGAAGGAGAACATCTCCACCTTGTTGAACTGGTGCACCCGGATGATGCCGCGGGTGTCCTTGCCGTAGCTGCCGGCCTCGCGGCGGAAGCACGTCGAGGAGCCCGCGTACCGGATCGGGTGCTCCAAGTCCAGGATCTCCTTGGCGTGGAAGGAGGCGAGCGGAACCTCCGAGGTGCCCACGAGGTACATGTCGTCGCGTTCGAGGTAGTACACCTCGTCGGCGTGCTCGCCGAGGAACCCGGTGCCCTCCATGGCCTCGGGGCGGACGAGCACGGGCGGCACCACCGGGGTGAACCCGGCTTCAAGCCCCTGCTGCACCGCCAGCTGGACGATGCCCATCTCCAGCAGCGCGCCCGGCCCGGTCAGGTAGTAAAACCGCGAGCCGGAGGTCTTCGCGCCCCGCTCCATGTCGATCGCGCCGAGCGACTCGCCCAGCTCCAGGTGGTCGCGGCACGGATCCGGGGCGGTGCGTTCTCCGACTTCGCGCAGGACGACGAAGTCTTCCTCCCCTCCGGCCGGCACGCCTTCCTCGACGAGGTTGGGTATGGCCTGCTGCGCGGCCCGCAGCGCCTCGGCGGCCCTGGTGACGGAGGCCTCGGCGACTTTCACCTCGGCCGACAGCTCCTTGGTGTGCGTCAGCAGCTGCGCCTTCTCCTCCCCGGAGGCGCGCGAGACCTGCTTGCCCAGCTGTTTTTGTTCGGCTCGCAGCTTCTCGAAGCGCTGCAGCGCCTCTCTGTGAGAGGCGTCGACGGAGGCGAGGGTGTCCACGACGTGACTTGACTCGCCGCGCACTTCCTGGCTTCGGCGGATCAGGTCGGGATTTTCTCGCAGTATTCGCAGGTCGATCACGGAAGAAGAGATTACCGGTCGCACATATGGCCGCGCACGCCATATTGTCGTTGACGTGGCTGTGGAAATGTCCGAGGAAAGATTCGAAGAACTCGTCGCCGACGCGCTCGACTCGGTGCCGCCCGAACTTATGTCTAAACTCGACAATGTTGTCATCGTCGTCGAGGACGAGCCGGACGGTCCCGACAAGAACCTGCTCGGTCTATACGAGGGCTTTGCGCTGCCCGATCGCGGCTGGGAGTACGGCGGCGTGCTGCCGGACAAGATCAGCATCTTCCGCAAGCCGACGCTGCGCATCTGCGACACCGACGAGGACGTCGTGGACGAGGTCGCCGTCACCGTGGTCCACGAAATCGCGCACCACTTCGGAATCGACGACGAGCGGCTGCACGAACTGGGATGGGGTTAGCGAGTCCGTCATGATCGAGCCCGGCCCGCTGCCGGCCTTCGTCGCCATGTCCGTCGCCGTCATCTTGATTCCAGGGCCAAGCGTGCTGGTCGCCACGCCGCGAGCGGACGATATTGATCGTGATCGAATTGCCACACTCGGCGGCTAGACTTGAAATTAGGGGTGGGGGTGTTCCTCCCACGTTAGTTGACCAGGGAGCGTCAGTCGCCCAACAAAATGTGCGCCCCCGGCCCCTTCTCCGCCAGCCGATCCAGCTGATTGGACAACGCGCACTGCGTGAGCGACAGGCAGCCGCAGCCGATGCAGCTCGACAGCTCGTCGCGCAGCTTCTCCAGCAGCCGGACCTGATCGTCGAGCCGGTCGCGCCAGGCCGTCGACAGGCGCCGCCAGTCGTCCGCGGTCGGCGTCCGCGACTGCGGCAGCCCGGCCAGCGCGTCGGCGATCTCGGCGAGGCTCAGGCCGACCGACTGCGCGGTCCGGACGAAAGCGACCCGCCGTAGCTCGGCGCGACGGTAGCGACGTTGGTTGCCCGAAGTGCGCGACGAGCGGATCAAGCCCTTACGCTCGTAAAATCGCAGTGTGGACGCGCTGACTCCGGCGCGGCAGGCGAATTCCCCAATGGTCAGGTGATCGTGCGGCACTTATGGTCTTCCTCACATCGAGTTGACTTGAACTTAAGTTTAAGTCTGACCCTTTTCTCATGACAACCACCGCCTTCGCCGACGTGCGGCAGCTCGCGCAGCGCACCGTCGTCGACCCTCGCTATCCCGTCAACACGTACACCTTGGACGCGATCTGGGTGCTCTACGACCGCGTCTTGAACGTGACGCCCGAAACCGCGGACGAACCCGACCGCGACCGCTTCCTGCTGTCCAAAGGCCACGGGCCCGGCGCCTTTTACGCGGTGCTGGCGGCCAAGGGATTCATCCCCGCCGACTGGCTCGACCACGTCTCCGACGCGGATTCTCCGCTCGGCGCTCATCCCGACGCCACGCGCACGCCCGGCGTGGAGATCTCCTCCGGCTCCCTCGGACACGGGCTGCCGCTCGGCGTCGGAACCGCCCTCGGCCTGCGCGCCCAGGGGCTGCTGGCGTCGCGGGTGTACGTCCTCGTCGGCGACGCCGAACTTGACGAAGGCTCCAATCACGAGGCGCTCGCCTACGCCGGCGCCGTCGGCCTGTCCAATCTGACCGTGATCGTCGCCGACAACTCCTCGGCGACCCACGGCTGGCCCGGCGGAATCGCGCGGCGATTCGCTGCCAACGGGTGGACCGCCCAGACCGTCTCCATGCACGACCACGACATGCTGCACACCGCCGTGACCGCCCATTCCCCCGCCGCGCCGCACGTCGTCGTGGCCGTCGCCGAGGAGTCCTGATGACGATGCGTTCCCACCCGATGAAGACCGAGGACGGCAGCCTCGCCATGCGCGACGTGTTCATCGCCGAGACCGCGAAGCTGCTCGACGACGACCCGCGGCTGGCGTTGGTTCTCGCCGACATCTCCGCCGGCGAGGGTCGGTTCGCCAAGGCCGCCGCCGACCACCCCGACCGGGTGCTCAACGTCGGCATTCGCGAGCAGCTCATGGTGAGCGTGGCCGGAGGGCTCGCGCTGACGGGGCTGCGCACGATCGCCCACAGCTACGCGCCGTTCCTCGTCGAGCGCGCCTTCGAGCAGATCAAACTGGACTTCGGCCACCAGGGCGCCTCCGGGATCCTGGTCAGCGTCGGAGCGTCCTACGACTGGGCCGAAGGCGGCTACACCCACTTCAGCCCGCGCGACGTGGCGCTGTTCGACACCATTCCGGGGTGGACCGTGCACGTGCCCGGCCATCCCGACGAGGTCGCCGCGCCGCTGCGCTCGGCGGTCGCCTCGGACGACTCCGTCTACCTGAGGCTGTCGCTGCGCGCCAACGCCGCGGCCCATCTCACGGACGACGGCCGGCTTTCGGTGCTGCGGCGTGGATCGAAGGGGACGGTCGTCGCCGTCGGCCCGATGCTCGACAACGTGCTGGCCGCCGCCGAGGGAATGGACGTGACCGTCGCCTACGCCAACACCGTGCGGCCCTTCGATGTCGAGACGCTGCGCGCGCTCGGCGGCGAGGCGACGGTCCTCGTCGAGCCGTACCTGGCCGGCACGTCCGACTGGGTCGTCAACGCCGCGCTCGCTGATCGTCCGCACCGGCTGCTTTCGCTCGGCGTCGGCCGCGTCGACCTGCACCGCTTCGGCGCCCCCGACGACCACGACCGCTGGCACGGCCTCGACCCGGCCAGCGTCAAAACCGCGCTGACCGATTTCCTCCCGCTGTAGTCGCGCCGCGCCGGCCGCGCCGTCAGGTCCCGTTCTGGCGCAGCCGGCGCAGCCACGCCTGCGCGTCGGCGAAGTCGCGGTCCGACAGGCCCGACGGGGGCGCCACGACCGGCTCGGCGGCGTCGCGAGGGTAGGAGCCCAGGAATCTGACGTCCGCGCACACCCGGCGCAGCCCCATGAGGGCCTCGCCCATCCGCGCGTCGGCGATGTGCCCGGTGCAGTCCAGGAAAAAGGCGTAGCGCCCGAGCCGCTCCCCGGTGGGCCGAGACTCGATGCGGGTCAAGTTCACCCCCCGCACCGAAAGCTCGGTGAGGACGCTCAGCAGCGCGCC
>JBOGDN010000684.1:0-3250 GCA_050742995.1 Stackebrandtia sp.
GAACCGGTGCAGGTCGACGGCCGACTCGTCCACCGCGATGCGGTAACCGGCGCCCTCCGCCCGGACCAGGTCGTGATCGCGGTCCTGAAGCGAGCGTCGCAGCCGCATCACGCAGACGTTCAGCACGGAGCGATTCGCGCCTTCGCCCCACACCTGCGCGACGAGCGTCGGCGCCGGCACGGTCTCGTTCGGCCGCAGCAGCAGCGCCGTCAGCAACGCCTGTTGACGCCCGGCCGGCACATCGCGAACCGCACCGCGGCAGATCACCTCCAGCGGACCCAACAGCCGGAAGACCGTGCCGGCGCTCGCCGGCACGGTCGTTTCGACCGGCTTCGTCATGTTCCGGCTCGCGACGCCGTTCACGGCGCGGCGTACTCCCGGTACCAGTCGATTTCGTACTCGGCCGGGGTCATGTCGGCGCCGTAGAAGTTGTCGAGCTGGAAGGTCTGATGCCCGGACTCCATGCACTGGATGCACTCGCGTATGTCGTTCTCGCCGCCGGAGAACCGGAACCACTCCCGCCCGTCGACGAACCCGGCGACGTAGTCCGGCGTCCACTCGAAGGCGATGTTGTGCCACTCCGACAGCGGCTCCGCGCAGTCGGTCTCCTCGGCGTGCTCCTGCTGAACGTCGGAGTCCGGATTGTGCGGGTAGTGGATGAACGCCTCCGCGCAATCCTCGCCGGGAGAACTGTTCTCCAGGTAGTCGTACTCGCCGCCTTGCGGCCACTGATCCGATTCGGGCCAGATGATCAGCAGGGGGTGGTACTCCTGACCGTTCGGCGTTCCGGTGTTCGTCGATCGGACCCTGGCCTCGTAGCGGCCGTATTGCCGGTTTGACGTCGAGGCCAGCCATCCGGAATCGCCGTTGGCCTCTCCGATCATGCGCAGCACGCCGCCGTAGACGCGGGTGTTCTTGTCGCAGCGTCTTCCGTTGCCGGCGTGCCCGTCCCAGCACTGGTCCACGCCGCCGCCGGCCAGGCTCCACTTTGACTGATCCGGGATCGCCGGCTCGTCCTCAGAGCCGTAGTCGAACTCGTCCGAAGGGCCGGGCAGCGGATCACCCCAGTCGAGCCGCTCGGCCGCGGCGCCGGATTGCGATTCCTCCAGCGGCGTACCGCTCGCCCAGCTCGACGTGGTGACGGCGAGGGCGCCGACCACCACCGCGGCGAGGGCGAACTTCACGGTCCTTCTGGTTCTCGATCTCATGGGTGCTCCTCGTGCTTTTTTAGCAATTGGTATATCGATATACCACATGGATCAGGCGAGGACAAGGCCGTCGACTCGGGCTTCCCCGGCTTTACCACCTCGTTTGTCGGAAAATTGGTTTATCGATTTATCGTTTCTGGGGCCTCTAAGACCGGTCCCGAACGGCTCGGGGCACAGCTGTGTCATGTGGCGGAGCCCGCGGGAACGGGGGCGACGGGGTCGCCGTCGAGCCTCTGCCAGTCTTCCCAGTCGTCGTGGGACGCGGTTTGCACTCGGGTGTGGATGGTTCCGTCGGGTGCGACGGTGAAGACCCAGACGCGCCCGTCGGCGTCGCGGCAGGCGCTGGGGGTGGCCGTGACCGGGCCCGTTCCGAATTCCCGCTGCTCGGTCCAGGAGGCGTCGGCGTTTTGGAAACGGTGGTAGATCACGTCCCCGCCCGGCGGCATGAAGAACGCCTCCAGCCGCCCGTCGGCGGTCGGCGTCATCGTGGCGGCGCCGGCGTCGATCCAGTCGCTCCACTTCAGCCACTCCTGCCAGTCGCCGCTGGGTGCGGACTGCGGGCGGTTGAACAAAGCCAGGCCCATCGGCGCGATCACCATGACTTGAAGCAGACCTCCGGCGCCACGCGCCACTGTGGGCGCCGCTCCGGCCGGGGCGCCGAACGCGCCGTCCCAGTCCGCCCAGCCGCCGCCGGGAGCGGTCTGCCAGCGATGAGCCACGTTGGCGCCTCCCGGCCCCAGGGCGAACACCTCGAGGCGGCCGTCGGCGTTCGCCGCGACCGTAGGCGGGGCTCCGGCCGCTCCGCCGAACTCTTCCCAGTCCGACCACTCGGCGCCGTTGGGCTCCAGCTGGCGGCGATGCAAGAGGTTCTGCCCGGCCGGGCCGAGCGCGAACAGTTCCAGGCGACCGTCGACGTCCTGTGCGGCCGCGGGGGCGGCGTCGAGCGGTCCGCCGAAGTCTTCCCAGTCCTGCCAGGACCCGTCGCTCTGTTGCGATCGTACTGCCGCCGTCGCGTCGGGACGCAGTGCGAACACGGTCAGCCGTCCGTCGGCGTTCACCCCAATGGTGGGCACGGTGGCGAAGCCGGAGCCGAACTCCTCCCAACCGCTTTCCACACTTCGAGTCACCAGTGTGGATCTGTCCGCCGCCAAAGCGAACAGCCTCACCTCGCCGGCGACGTCGAGCGCGACTGCGGGGTTGGCCGGGCTGTGCCACAACGGCGGCGCGTCCCGCCACTCCAGCGCCCCGAGATGCAGCCCGTCCTGGAACCACCCCGCGGCCGTGACCCACCAGTTCTCGCCGTCGTGCACGACCTCGGCACAATGCGCGGGAACATGGCCGGCATAGCCCTCAAGCCGGAACGCGAATGGATCCTGACTGGCGAACACGTCGGCGCCGACGTACCCGTTGCGGGTGCCGATGAACAGATACCACCAACCGTCCCGCTCCACCACGAACGGGGACTCGGTGACCGAGACGTTCTCGTCGGTGATCGCGTCGGTGTAGACCGCGCGCGGTTCGCTCCAGTCATACAGATTCGGCGAGGTGCGCGCCGCGACGATGTGATGCCGCGCGTCGTCCACCTCGGTGTAGTACATGACCCACTCGTCGCCGACGCGCAGCACCATGGGGTCGCGGGCCGCCGACCCGTGCCGGAACAGCGGCCCGTCCTGGCTGCGGGTCCAGTCGGACAGATCTGTGGAAGTCGCCAGGTTGACGGCCCAGCCTTCGCCGCCGGCGCCGCCCGCCGAGTAGAACATGTAGTAGACGCCGTCATGCTCGATCACGTGCGGCGCCCACAGGTGATCCTCGCCGTGGTAGTTCGGGTCCGTGGTCAGCGCATGCGGCTGCGTGGTCCACGGTCCGTTCAGATCGGGGGCGGTCGCGTGCGCGATGTTGTCTTCCACCGCCGAGTCGGGGACCTGGCCGGGCGGCGCGGTGTCGCCGATGATGCTGAACAGGTGCCAGGCGCCGTCCGCGGCCCGGATCGTGCAGTGGTCGTTGAGGTACCGCTTCGGCCCGCCGTCCGGGCTCGGGTCGTA
>JBOGDN010000685.1:0-2861 GCA_050742995.1 Stackebrandtia sp.
CGTTGTAGTCGCCGGCCGCTTCGTTGTAGGCGTCCTCGGTGGGGAAACCGCTAGACGGGTCGGCTTGAAACTCTCGGCTGCGCGCCTCGGCGGCGGCGGTGACGACCGCCCGCGCCGCCTCCTCGACGTCGCTGGAGCTGACATATTCAATGCCGTCCACCTCCCCCGTCGCGCCTTCGAGGCTGACGGTGGAGTGATAAACCTCGCTCACTTCGTCGTTCACGGTTTCGCTCCCTGCCCGTCGTCGTTCGCATCATCCGCGAACGGACTCAGGGTCGTCAGATGATCCGGCAGAGGGCCATAGTCGAGCGGGTGGTCGTCCGAGGTGCTCGGAGCGTCCGGCATGTGCTCCGGCGGCCTGTCGTCCGGCACGGGCTCGTCGTCGATGTTCTCGACGTGATCCCGGAATTGCCCGAGGTAGCGGGCGTTGAGATGGTCTTGATCGGCGAATCCCTCGGAAATCTGCGTCAGCGCCTCTCCGGCTGCCACGAGATTGTCGTGGCTCTTGACGGCGACTTCGTCCTGCATGGTGTCTCGCAGAGCGGTCCAGGCGTAGTACAGCGGCCCAAGCGGGCCGCCTATCGACCGAGTGAAGGCCGACTCCTCCGACAAGGCCGTCTTGTGCAGCGCCTGCGCCACCTTGGCGTACTGGGCCGCCACTTGCGGCAATCTCACCGCGCCGGCGTCGTACAGGCTCTCCAGGTCGCTGTGCAAATTCCTTGAACTGTCGTCGTTCATGTCCGCCGCCTCACCGTGTCTGCTTCAGGGTTGTCGGGCTAGGTGGCGGCGATGATGCTTGCGGGGGCTTACCAAACGCTTTCCATGACGGACGCACGGATCGCGTGCGCGAAAAACTCGCCGAAACGGCACCGGTAGCATGTCGGCACGGTCCGCAGCCGGGACGTCCACGTGGGCTGCCCCATTCCCTTTCTCCGAGGCGATGTGTACACAAGCATGAACGACAACAAGCCGATCATCGAGGCGCGCAATCTGGGCGTCCGCTTCGCTACGGGACGCCGGAAAAACGCCCGGCTCCGGGAGAAGTTCATCCACCGCGGCAAACGCGACAAATCGCAGGACGAGTTCTGGCCGCTGCGCCACGTCAACTTCGACATCTCCCCCGGCGAGGCGGTCGGCGTCATCGGCTCCAACGGCACCGGCAAGACCACTTTGCTGCGGCTGATCACCGGCGTGCTCGTGCCCGACGAGGGCTGGGTGGCGCGTCACGGCAAGATCGCGCCGCTGATCGCGCTCTCCGCGGGATTCTCCGGCGACCTGACCGGACGGGAGAACGTCCACTTGGTGGCGTCGCTGCACGGAATGAGCAAGAAGCAGCTGCGGGCCAAGTTCGACGAGATGGTGGCGTTCGCCGAAGTCGAAGACCACATCGACAAGCCGGTGCGGCACTACTCGTCGGGCATGAAGGTGCGGCTGGGATTCTCGGTGATCTCCCAGCTGGAGCACCCGATCATGCTTGTCGACGAGGCGCTCGCCGTCGGCGACAAACGCTTCAAAAAGAAGTGCTACAAGGTGGTGCGCAACATGCTCGCCGAGGGACGCACGCTGGTCTTGGTGTCGCACAGCGAAAAGAACCTCACCGACTTCTGCGACCGCGGGCTCTTCCTCAACGCCGGTCAGCTCGAGGTCGACGGCACGGTCGAAGAGGCGCTCGCCGCCTACCAAAAGGCCGAAGACGCAAAGACGCCGGCCTGATGCGGGCGGTGCTGTTTGCCACGACGTCCGGCGCGAGCGCGACAGCGCACGGCGAGACAGTCGCCGCCCGCCTGATCCGCCAGCTCGTCTCGTTCGGGGCCGCGGACGTCACCGTGATCGCCCGCTCCTGGAACGCCGGGGTCGCCGGCGGCGTCTCCGTCGTGGAGTCGGCCGGACCGCTTGAGGACCTGCGGCTGCTTTCCGAGATCGCCGACTCGACGGACTCCGGGATCGTGCTGGCGTGCGCCGACACTCTGGCGCCGGACACCGCGATCTCGGCGGTCATGTCGGACCCCACCTCGCGGTCGGGCGTGCTCACCGCCGGCGCCGAGTCGTCGGGCGACCCGCACTCGGCCATGCTCACGGCCGCCGCCGACTCCGCCGGACGGCTCGACGTCGCGGTGCACCGCGACCGCGGCATGGTGCTTTCGGCGGCCACCGAATTCCACTCGGTCGGCGACCCCAACGCCGTGGCCGCGGGTCTGCTGCGCGTCAGCGGCCCCGACCTGGACGGGCTGCGTGCGGGACTGCGCCGCCTCGCCGAGGAGAACGTCCCGCGCCTGGCCCCCGAGGCCGAGGCCTGGCGGCTGGCGCTGCTGGCCCTGGTGCGCGGCGGCGACGTCAAACTCGTCGCCTACGAGGTCCCCGGACTGCCCTACGGCCGGGTCGCGGGCATGGCCGCGGCCTCGGGGCTCGCCGCCGAGATCGACGCGTGCGACGAGGACGCCGTCCGGCTGAACCTGTGCGTCAAACGCGACGACGACCTGTTCGCCACGTACTGCATCAGCTCCTACTCGCGGATCCTGGTCAAGGCGTGCGCTCGCGTCGGCCTCACGCCCGTGGCCGTCACCTGGCTTTCGATCCTGTTCGCGTTCGGCGCGGCGGCGGCGTTCGCGCAGGGCTCCCGTGCGGCCATGATCGCCGCCGCCGCGGCGATGTACGTCAGCTTCGTCTTCGACTGCGTCGACGGGCAGCTGGCCCGCTACACCCACCGCTTCAGCGCCTTCGGCGGCTGGCTGGACATGATCGCCGACCGCGGCAAGGAGTACCTGGTGTACGCCGGGCTGGCCCTCGGCGCGGCCTCGGCGGGCCTGACCTGGGCGTGGCCGCTGGCCGTCGCGGCCATCACGGTGCAGACCGCACGGCAC
>JBOGDN010000686.1:0-13793 GCA_050742995.1 Stackebrandtia sp.
CGGTAGCCATGTCGGCCAGCATGAAGGCGATCGCCTGGTTCTCGATGATGGGGCGGCCGAACTGAGTGCGCTCCTTGGCGTAGTCGAGGGCGAACTCGTAGGCGGCCCGGGCAATGCCCACGGCCTGGATGCCGACGATCGGCCGGCTGCCCTCGAAGGTCCGCATGGCGGCCTGCGTCGACGTCCTGCCGCCCTCCCGGGCACGGGCCAGGCGGGCTTCGAGCTTCTCCTCGCCGCCGAGGAGGCACTCGGCCGGGATCCGCACGTCGTCGAGGATGACCTCGGCCGTGTGGCTGGCCCGGATGCCCATCTTCTTCTCTTTCTTGCCCATGCTGAGCCCCGGGGTGCCCGGCGGTACCACGAAGGAGGCCTGGCCCCGGGAGCCGAGGCTGGGGTCGATGGTGGCCACGACGACGTGGACGTCGGCGATCCCGCCGTTGGTGATGAAGCACTTGGCGCCGTTGAGAACCCAATCGGACCCGTCCTTCTTGGCCCGGGTCCGAAGCGACGAGACGTCGGAGCCGGCGCCCGGCTCGGTGACGCAGAAGGCGGCGAGCTTCACGTCCTCGGGGGTACCGAAGCACTGGGGGATCCAGGTCATGATCTGCTCCGGCGTGCCGTTGTTCATGATCCCGGCCACGCCGAGCAGGCTCCCGAAGATCGACAGGGCGATGCCGGCGTCGCCCCAGAACAGCTCCTCGTTGACGACGCCCATCGTGAGCCCGGTGGCGCTCGGCTTCGACGCGGTGGTCACCGGGCACCACGCGCGCCTGTCCGACGGGGTGCTGCGTCGCTCCGTGGACCCCGACAAGGACCAGTCGTACGTGCTGGCCGTGCTGAGCGCCGAACAGCTGTCGCGGGCGGTGTTCCCGCTGGGGGACTCCACCAAGGCGCAGGTGCGCGAGGAAGCGGCCCGCCGCGACTTGGCCGTGGCCGACAAGCCCGACAGCCACGACATCTGCTTCATCGCCGACGGCGACACCCGAGGCTTCCTGAACCGGCGACTGGGAGAAGCCCCCGGCGACATCGTCGACGGCGCCACCGGCGAGGTGCTCGGCGCGCACACCGGCGCTCACCAGTACACCGTCGGGCAGCGCCACGGCCTGGACTTGCGACGACCGGCCGCCGACGGCAGGCCGCGCTACGTCCTGTCGATCACGCCGGTCGACAACAAGGTTGTCGTCGGCCCCCGCGAAGCTCTCGACGTGAACGTCGTGCACGGAGAACGGCCGGTGTGGCTCGACGGAACCGCGCGCTCGGGGCCGCTGGAGTGTCAGGTGCAGCTGCGCGCTCACGGCGAGACCTACCCGGCGGTGCTCGACTGCGACGGCAACACGTTCGCCGCGCGGCTGGGCCGCCCGGCGCAGGGCGTGGCCGCCGGCCAGGCCATGGTGATTTACCTGCCCGACGCCGAAGCCGGCGACCGGGTGCTGGCCAGCGCCACCATCAGCCGCGCCGAGTCGGTCGACTCCGCGCCCGAACCGCTCGTCGAGCGGTCGCATGCCTGAGGTCGCGCCCCTGCCGACGGGAACGGCGACCGGCGTCGGCTCGCTGCCGGGCAACGGCCGTGAGCCGCTGTACGGCCGTTCGTCCCACGTGGTCGGGCAGACAACAGCCGTCGCCGAGGCCGTGCGGACCGTCTTCGGCGAGCTGCCGGACTTTCCCCACCTGCCGGAGCTGCCCGGACGCGGCGCCGGCGCCGACATGATCGGACGCTCCGCCGCGCTGCTGGTGGACCTGCCGGTGGAGCTGTACGCGGGCCGCTGGCAGCTGACCGCCCGGCCAGGACGCGACTTCCGACTGGCCCGCGACTTCCTGGCTCGCGACCTCGACGCGCTTGACAAGGAGGCCGGCGACCACGACGGACCGGTGAAGATCGCCTCCGCCGGGCCGTGGACCCTGTCGACGGCGCTGCACCGCCAACTGGGCGGGCCGATGCTGCGCGACCCCGGCGCGGTGCGAGAGCTGGCCGCCTCACTGGCCGAGGGACTGGCCGCCCACGTGGCCGAAGTCTGCGCGCGACTGCCGCGCGCCGCGGTGACGCTGCAGCTTGACGAGCCGAGCCTGCCGGCGGTGCTGGCCGGCGACATCCCCACCGAAAGCGGGTTTTCCCGCTACCGAGCGGTGGAGGAGGACACGGCCCGCCAAGGGCTCGCGTCGATCGTCGAGGCGGTCGACGTTCCGGTGATCGTGCACTGCTGCGCCCCCGAGACGCCGGTGTCGACGATCCGGTCCACCGGCGCCTCGGGGGCGTCGCTGGACCTGTCGCTGATCGACATGGACGCCGCCGCCGGGCTCGACCCGCTGGGGGAGGCGCTCGACGCGGGATTCGTTCTGATGGCCGGCGCCGTGCCCGCCACCGGAGACGACGACGCGGCGCCGTCGGGACGCGAAGCCGCGGAGCTGATCGACCGGCTGTGGTCCCGGCTCGGCCTTCCCGCCGAGAGCCGCCGCGACCAGGTGATCGTCAGCCCGGCGTGCGGCCTGGCCGGTGCGAGCCCCGAATACGCCCGCGCGGCCATGGCCGCCTGCCGCGAAGCCGCCCGCCGCGTCAGCGAGTGACCCGCCTGAAGCAAACCATCGAAAAACCGATGGCTTCGCCAAGAACTTCTATTGGCGGTTTCACGGACGGCGGTTTAGCGTAGCCGTGTTCTACCGAGGCATGAGCATCCTTTGTGTCTCCAGTGAGACTCCCTTCATTCCCCTCAGGAGTAGTTACATGTTCCGACGTTCACTCCTCGCCCTGCCCGTGGTCGTGGCCGCCGGCGCGGCGACCGCGGCGGCGATCGCCTCCGCCGACGAGGCCAGCTCGAATCGCACGGCGCCGAACCGGTACGACCTGCCCAACGGCTTCCAGCCCGAGGGAATCGTCGTCTCCGGGCGTTCGGCCTACCTTGGATCCCTTCTCGACGGATCCATCTGTCGCGTCGACCTGGTCTCCGGCGACGTGCGGATCGTCGCCGAGGGCCCGGGAACCCCGGCGATCGGCATGAAGATCGACAAAGCCGGCCGCCTGTTCGTCTGCGGCGGACCTGCCGGCGGCGCGCGCGTCTACGACGCCGAAAGCGGAGAACAGCTCGCGGAGTATCAGTTTTCCGACGCCGACCCGTTCGTCAACGACGTGACGTTCGCCTACGGCTCCGCCTGGTTCACCGACTCCTTCCAGCCCTTCGTCTACCGGCTGCCGTTGAGCGACGGACTGCCCGACCCCGACGAGTTCGAGGCCGTGCCGATCACCGGCGACTTCCAGTACGGCGAGGAGCACAACGCCAACGGCCTGGTCCGCGCCGGCGGCGGGGAGCTGTTCATCGTCGCGTACAACACCGGGAAGCTGTACCGCGTGGACACTCGCGACGGCGTCAGCGTCGAAGTCGACCTCGGCGGCGAGACGCTGCCCGGCGGCGACGGGATGCTGTGGCACGACGACCTGCTGTACGTCGTGGAAGGCCTCGAAAACCGCGTGGCCGCGCTGCGGGTCGCGCCCGGCGGAGACTCCGCCGAAGTCGTCGACAGGATCGCCGACGACAGCTTCGAATCCCCGACCACGGTCGACGCGTATAAGAATCGGCTGCTGGTTCCCAACGCGCGCTTCGACGCCGAGCCGGGCCCCGACACCCCGTACTGGGTCAGCGTTGTGGACCCCGTCGCCTGATGCGTAGGCCTATCGGCCGCTGGCGGGTCCCGGTTCGTCGACCGCTTTGGCGACCGAGACTCGCGCCAACACGTCGGCCGGCATCGTCAGGGATTCCGCCAGCTGCCGCAGATCTTCGCGTTCGGGCTCGGTGATCCGCACGTCGTCGGCCGCCACGGTCGCCACGAGGTTGTCGACGGCTTCATGCCATTCGCCGACCTGCAGGTATTCGCGCACGATCGACGCCTGCGTTTCGTCGAGACGTGCGCCGAGCCGATCAAGCAGGGACTCGGCAAGCGTTCTGAATTCCGCTACATCCATTTCGATCGCTCTCATCTCTTGTCAGGATTTCTGACTACGCCGGGTCCGTCAAGCGGGTGGCCGGTGTGCACGCCGCCGTCGGGGGTCAGCACTGCGCGAAGCGTGACTCCGTCGCGCTTACCTTCACATCTCCAACGTCCGTTTCGCTGCTTCACCGGCGGCGTGTCCGGGTGACGCGCGACGTCCAAGAGGGCGTCGACGCATCGGTCGTCGTCCCATTCGGGCGGAAACTCGGTCTTGCCCGGGTTGCCGATGCCCGAACGGTGGCCGCCGTTCGGCAAGCCCGGACTGCCGTCGCCGTCGAGAATGTGTGCGCGTCGCGCGTGGCTGACGCTGTGACCGGGCTTGTCCGGAGGACCGCCGCTTCTCACGATCGGATCCCCCCACCCCGTGCCCGAGGCGACGGCGCCCGACGACCCGCCGAGGGCGCCCGACGAAGCGCCCGCGGTTAATCCCTGGGCTTTTTGGGCTTCGGCTCTGGCCTCGTCGGCGACGGTGACCAGACCGCCGATCGCCTGCTGCACCTCGCCGAGCTTGGTCACGGCGGCGCGGATGATCTCGGCGCGGTCGTGGATCGACATCACCTGCAGATTCATCGCCAGCTCGTCGCCGTGAGACTTGGCGTTGGTCAGCAGACCGGTGGTGTCCGACAAGTGCTGCTTTGCCTTGTCGATCAGCTGAGCGAATTCCTCAGCACTGGCCATATTCGAGCCTCCCGGAGTCGCGTGACGGGCATACCGGACTACCTTCGCCCACATGTCGTCCGGCGGCTGTCGCTCATCCGACAGTCGACCGTTTCGTCCGCAGGTGATTCGGCGGCGTCGTCTCCGCGGGACGCCTACGCCGCAAGGCCTCTCGCCCACGGCGACACGACGAACAGGAACACCAGAATCGTGATCACCGCGAGCGCCGCGCCAAGGCGCGGGCTCTTCTTCACCGCGAACTCGATCACGCGTCCGCGGTCGTCGAGCATGGGCAGTCGCGGGCTGCCGGCCACGCCCGTGGCCACGTAGCCCGCGATCAAGAACACCACCGGCGGCATGAACGCCAGCCACAGCCCGGGGACGTCTACCGGCGACAGCGTCATCAGCGTCTGCGCGACCAGGCACGCGGCCATCGCCGTGCCGTAGACGAGGAAATTGCGCACGAACGCGTGGGATCGGGGCAGCAGCGGCGGCAGCTGCGCGGCGCGCAGCGCCCGGTCGCGGCGGGTGTCGGAGGTTCCCAGCGCGCCGTAGGCGGCGGCGACCTCCGCGTCGAGGTCGCCTTCGGGCGGCGGGGTTCCCTGATCGTCCAGTGCGGGCTGTTCGGGCAGCAGGTCGGGCGCGGGGGCCTCAAGACGTCCGGCGGTCTCGACGAGCTTTCCGCGCGCGGAGTCGACTTCGGAGCGAAGCGCGGCGACCTTTTCGGAGTCGGCCTCCACACGTCGCCTCGCGTCCGCGTTGGCCTGCACGTCGCCGCTGCGCAGCCGATCCAACTCGTGCAGCAGCTGCGCGTACCCGTTGTCGTCGCTCATGTTCCCGCCTCGCTGGCGCTCGGCAGGCGCATGAGCGCTGCTGCTGTGCTCGTCGTTCGCTCACTTCGTTCGCTCACGTACCGAACTCCTCGTCCTGGCGGCCCGGCCGCACGAACGGCACGCACAGCCGGGTGGTGTTCTCGTGCCGGTCGATCGCAAGCGCCCGGTTGGGGCGCGGCTCGTAGTCGCTGGTGAAGTCCCCTATGAACGGTCCGATCTCGCTGCCGGGGACGTTCAGCACCACAAGACAGGCGACGTCCTCTTTGTTCGCCGAGCCGCCGACGGCCTCTATGAAGCGACGCAGGCCGCGCCACCAGCCAAGGACGTGCACACCCTTGCCGGGGCCCTGCTTCAACAGCCGCTGGAACTTCAGCGCCGCCGAGGCGTCCTGCATCTGGCCGGCGACGTCGCCTCCGAACAGCGCCAGGTAGACCGGCCGGGAGGGATCGTCGTGCTCGAGCAGTTCGTCGACGACGCCGATCAACTCGGCCGGCTTGACCGCGGCGTAGTCGTGCCCGTCGCGTTTGAGGCTCGTCTCGGTCTCGTCGACGGCCGTGTCCGCGACCGACGCCAGGCCCGCCACGAGGAACCGCGCCTCGCCGGGCACGACCTGGCGCGCGAGGCTCAGCGTCGCCGCCTGCACCACGTCCGCGCCGACGTCGGAGGCGCCGAGCACGGCCAGGTGCCGCCCGGGCGTCGGATCCAGATCGAAGGACAGAGTAGACACCGCTACGTTGACTTCGCGGCCGACGAGCGCCTTCAGCCGCCGCGAGCCCGGGCGCAGTCCGGCGTAGACGGGATCGGAGTCCAGGTGCTGTTCGGCGAAGCCTTCGAAAACCTTCGGCGCACCGGAGTCGGGCTCGCGGCGCTCCCACAGCTCGTGGCGCAGCCGCGACAGCGGCGCGTTCGCCGCGGCGGCGTCGGGGAAGTGGAGCAGCCGGTCGAAGCCCTTGACGCCGCCGGAGGTGTTGACGACGGCCTGGCCGAGCCGCAGCGACTCGGCGGAGCCGTTGGCCTCGTCGAGGATCTGCTTGGCGCCCGGCAGCGCCACCCGCATCGGGAACTGTCCGAAAATAGAGTCCCTTTTGGTGTATAGGGCTTCGACGCCGGAGATGGTCTGGCTGGCCAGGATCAGGTGCACGCCGTAGGAGCGTCCCTTGCGGGCCAGCTCCTCGAGGTGGTCGGCGGAGTCTCGCGCCAGCCGGTCGTTTCCGGCGAAGAGCACGTGGAACTCGTCGACGACGGCCAAGACGCGCGGCAGGCTCATGTCGGGGCGGGCGTTGCGCAGATCGGAGAGCTTGACGACTCCGGCCTTCTTCATCGCGGAGGCGCGTCGCGACAGCTCCCTGCGCAGCTCGACGAGGACGGCGTTGCCGTATTCGCGGTCGGACTCCACTCCGACGGCCTTGACGTGGGGTATCCAGGTGCGGTCGTGCGACTGCGGGGTGAACTCGGTGAAGGACACGCCTTCCTTGAAGTCCAGCAGGTACAGCGCCAGCTCGCGGGGACCGTAGCGGGCGGCGAGCCCGTAGAGGACGTCCAGCAGGAAAACGGTCTTGCCGCCGCCGGTGCGGCCTCCGATGAGCCAGTGCGGCGTGGCGTCGTCGAAGGACAGCGTCACCTCGCCGCGGGAGTCGCGGCCCACGACCGTGGAAAGCCCGTCCACGCTGGAGTCTTCCCAGCGTCCGGTCGGCAGGATCGCGGAGACGTCCAGACGGGTCTCTTCACGACGTTTGTCGGCGAGCTGACTGAACACCGCGCGCACCAGGTGCGGCGGGGGAGCGTCGTCGAAGGTCACCGGGGCCGGCACTCCGTGCACCTGGTGCGGCGACTGCGGCGCCCCGACGGAGACGTAGACGGCTTTATCTACAGTGGGCGGCGATTGATGCGTCGAGTCGCGCCAGCCGGCGACGATGAGATGGGTGCGGCCCTGCGGACCGACGTGGGCCAGCGCCGCGATGCGGCCCTGGACCGTGCGCGACACCTGCGGCGGCAGCCCGCCGACGATCACGAGGTGGTACGGAACCTCGCCGACGCCCTGGTGGCGGGCTTGCAGCGCCTCCTGGACGTGCGCCTCGGCGGCGTCGAGCACCCGCTCCAGGCCGGGACCGTCGACGGCGGTGTTGTCGGTGATGTCGGCGTCCACAAGCGGCGCGCAGTCGGCGAAGGTCTGCCCAAGCGCCACACAGTCCACCAGCGACACCTTCAGGTGCGGAACCGCGGCCAGGCAGCGCAGCAGGGCCGAGCGCAGCATCCCGGCGACGCGGGGGTCGGAGGCGTCCGCGTCGACGACCACGTGGCCGCTTCCCAGCAGGGGAAGGATCACCGGGAACGTCGCGCCCGCGATCGGCTCGGCCTGCCCCAGCCGCACGTACACCGTCCCCCGAGGAGGCTTGTCCCGCAGCGGAGTGTCTGCCGGGAGGGTTTGAAGGTCGGCGGACAAAAATCCCGGCGCAGCGGCGTGGGCGACCTGGGTCAGCTTCGCGGCCAGCCGGGACTGCTGCTCGGCGTTCGCGTCGGTCGCCGGCACGGCCGCGACCTCGTCCTCCAGCCGCCGCCCGGCGCGCTCTAGATGAAACCCCGCCTGCCGAAACGCCGCGGCGGCGAGGTTCAGCTCTTTCTGCCAGCCCATCGAATCCTTCCCGCTGTCGAGCGCCTCCGATGTCGCATGTCACGCTAGCCGATCGGGCAGGCGTTGCTGCGGTCAAGACCGGCGGGCGGGCGGCGGGAAGCGGAATGGAGCGACGAGCTTCTCAGTCGCGCACCAGGAGGATCACCTCGTTGGGCTGGACTCGGCCGGTGACGCGGCACTCCAGCACGGTCAATCCGGCCACGGCCGTGGCCAGGTGCTCCAGCACCGGCTTGGCGCGCTCGGCCGCCTTGGGACGGGCGCGCATGTGCGCGTAGACGACGGCCGCCGCCGCGACCAGTCCGGTGCGCGCGCAGCTGACCATGCCCGCGTCGTAGGAGGTCCCGTGCGTCAGAGTCGCCGTCAATTCGTCGGTGATTGAGGACACCAGCCGGCGTGCGAGGGCGTGCGGCGCCGCGGAGTCGCCGCGTTCGGGCGGCAGCGCCGAATCGAAGGACCGACCCAGCCAGGCAAGGCTTTCGCGCAGCCGCTCCGGCCGCACCGTCGGGCACTGGTCGGTATGGTCGCGCGGCACGACGCCGGCGAGGAACTCGTCGAATTCCTCAAGGGCCTTGCCGTAGGCGTACTTTCGCTGCGACGGCGCCCACGACAGGCGCAGCAGCGTGTACGCCTGCGCGAGTCGACGGCGCTCGGCGACGCCAAGCTCGTCCAGATAGGTGAAAGGCTCTGCCTCTATCGGCGTGACGGCGTTGACGCCGCGGAACTTCAGCGCCTGACCGGACAGTTCGGACACTTGGTCGACGATGCGGTCGAGGTGCGGTCCGACCTTGGGGTCGTCGAGATCGAAGTCGCGGCGGCCGAGGAAGCGCCGGGTCGCGGCCAGGTCCTCGTCGTGCGCCAGTTCGCGAGGCAAGTCGTAGGCGCGGCCGCGCTCCAAGTCCATGACGCCGGCGAGGTCGCGGGTGAGGTCGCCGCGTTTGGCGTCCATGACCGTCGAAAGCAGGTACAGCAGCAGCGCGCCGCGGCGGCGGTCCTCGCGCGCCGAACGGACCCGCCAGCCGGGGTCGAGCGTGAAAGCGCTGTGCGCGCTGCGGGTGCGGTACAGCCGGGGCCGATGTTCCCCGGCGACCCACACGGCCTTGCCCGCGGCGCTGCGGGACAGGTCGCACATCGGGTCGGCGAGGTCTTCGGGCTCGGGCAGCCGGTAGACGGCGTCGTCGTGCCGCGGCAGGCCGTTGACCCAGTCGACGAATCGCGCCGCGTCCTCGGCCCACATGCCCATCGCGGGCGCGTCGCGGAAACGGTCGTCGTCCACGGGCCGACTGCCGGGGTGCTGCGCGGCCAGGAACGAGGCGTACAGGTCGCGCGAGACCGGGCGGGCCGTCAGCGTCCTGCCCCTGCCCAGCTCGACGGTGCGGCGCAGCTCGCGCGTGGCCTTCACCGCGCCGAGCAGGAGGTTCTGCTCGGCGTCGGAGGAGGTGACGTGCAGCAGGCTTTCGAGCCTGGCGCGGACCTCAGGCGCGAGCGCGCGGGCGTGCCGGGCGCAGTCGTAGGCCAAGGCGAGCGCGTCGATCTTGCCCGACTGGAGGCACGCGCGCACCGCGCGCGAGGCGTCGGTGTGCGCCGCCCACCGCACGATGACCTCGCGCCACCACTCCTCGTCGATCTTGGCCGCCAGCTTCGCGTCTCCGTAGCGCTCGTGGAAGTCGAGCGCGGTGAAGTACTCCTGCAAGCTCATGTGCGCGAAGGAGTAGGTCTGGCCGTCGCAGACCAGCAGGCCGTTGTCGGTCGCCTCGGCGAGGAACTCTTCGGGGGTGATCTGCTGCAAGACGCCGAGCAGGGTCTGGAAGATCT
Source organism: Stackebrandtia sp. (assembly GCA_050742995.1). Lineage (GTDB taxonomy): Bacteria > Actinomycetota > Actinomycetes > Mycobacteriales > Micromonosporaceae > Stackebrandtia. The sequence continues at coordinate 9,913 of JBOGDN010000686.1, forward strand.
GCTCGCGGGCGACGTCGGCGGCCACGCCGGCACAGTGATGGTCCATCATGTACCGGGCGAGCCGGCGGACGACGGTTTCCTTCTGGGCCGCGCGCCGCCCGGCGTGACCGGCGTCGGTGCGGGTCTCGCCGTGAAGCAGCAGGTCGCTGACTTCGGCGTGCAGCTCCTCTCGAGTGGTCGGCAGGAAGCCGCAGGTGCGGTTCACCAGCGCCAGCATCGTCAGGCACAGCGGGTTGGACGCCAGGTCGAAGCGGCCGGGGTGGGCGTGCAGGCGCGACATCAGCACGCCGGACTCCACGACCGCGCGGTCGCGCGCGGCCGTCCGTTCCACCGGTCCGCGCCCGCGCTCCCGGCCGGCCAGGTACCACCGCTCCAGGAAGTCCGACATCTGCGCGTGCGCGAATCGGCGCAGCTGCCAGCGCGGCGTCTCGGACAGCGCCTTGGGCGGACGGCCGGCGTCGCGGCAGGCGACCGCAAAGCTCGACCTGGAGAACCGGGCGGTCTGCTCGCGGATCCAGTCGGCGACGGCTTCGCGGCCGGAGTCGGCGCCGACCTCGTCGATGCCGTCGACCATGACCACGCAGCGGCCGGCGCGCAGTTTGCGCCGCAGCCAGGTCGCGGGCACCGCGCCGTGCAGCCACGGAGCCGACGCGGCGATCTCGGCAAGGTCTGGCGGGTCCTCGGCGGTGATCTCGCCGGCGTGGCGAGGCAGCTCGAGCAGTACCGGGATGCTCCTTCTGCCTTTGCGCGAGGCGCACAGCTCCAGAGCGGCGCGGCGCATCGCGGTCGTCTTGCCCGTGCCGGGGCCGCCGGTCAGCAGGACTGTGCGGGACTTGCGCCGCGACATCAGCCACATGAACGGGCGGTGCTGCCGGCGCGTCGGCGCGGCGCCGACGAAGGACCGGCTCGACGCGTCCGGGTCGCCGACCGGTCGGATCCGCACGTCGACGTAGACCGACGTCAGCGGCAGCGCCGGCTCGCCGGCCGAAGCCGGAGCAGCGGCCTTCCCGGCGGCTGTGGCGACGAGCCCGAGCAGGGGGACGCGGTCGGCGTGGGCGGCCAGGAGGCGAGCGTAGCGGCGGCGAAGGCCGGGAAGCGAGGCCGCGGCGGTTTCGTCGACGTCGGCGCGATCCCTTGCGGGGACGGCGATCGACGCGGCCGGAAGCACGGCCAGCCAGGTCGCGAGGCCGGCGAAGCTCCACGCGGGGGAGTCTCGAATCTCGGGAAAGCCGATCCAGGCGAGGCCGGCGACGCTTCCGAGGGCGAGCCACGCCCACAACAGTTTCCTGCGCCGGGAAAGCGTGGGGATGACGGTTGAGTGAGTAGCCATAGCCGCTGCCTTCGCCGGAGCTCGATCGCCTGGACACCATTATGCGGCGTATCACATTGAGGGGTCAAGCTGTTGATGCGGAAACCCAAATTGCGTTATTTAAATGTCCAATTTGCTCGAACTGACCGTGATCGGGCAGGTACGCACACGAGGCGCGTCGGTAGGGTTCGGCGGATGAACGACATGCCCGTAACGACCGACGAACCGTCGGCCCCGAACCAATTTGCTCCCGATATTTGGGAAGCGGTCGACGCCGCCCGGGAATGGCTCGACCGCGCCAACGGCGTCGACCGCTGCGAGCTCACCTTGCGAATCCTGAAGGTCGCCGAAGAGGCCGGCGAAGCATCCGCCGCTTGGATCGGCGCCCTGGGTTCCAATCCCCGCAAGGGCGTCACCCATACCCGCGAGGACGTGGTCGCCGAACTCGCCGACGTGGCGATGTCGGCGCTGGTGGCCGTCGCCAGCCTCGGGTACGACCCGCGGCAGGCGCTTGAGCGGCGCTCCCGGGCCGTGACGCGGCGCATGACGTGAAGGGAGGGCTTTCCGGGACGGCCCTCCCGGAAAGCCCTCGCTCAATCAGCAGGCGTCGCCGCGTCCCTCGGTGACGTCGCAGAATCCGCTGCCGGTCTCCCAGGTGAGACTGTCGCGCGCGTTGCCGCCGAACGGACGCGAGGCCACCACGGCCTCGCCCGCGCCGGAGTCCTCGGGGAGCCAGTAGCGCTTCTCCAGGACGGGGTCGCCTTCGATGCGGAACACGTAGAACGGCGCGGCCACCGGCGAGCGTCCTCCGCCGGGGTCGGCCCACCAGTTGGCGCCCTGGGCGGCGGCCGGGTCGACGAACAGGCACGACACCGCGGCGCCGCCGAACTCGCACTCGCGCGCGACGCCTCCGCCGTACTGGTCGACGCCGTCGACGGTGGTGACGCCGGCCAGCGCGCTGTTGTACGCCGACTCGCAGGCGCCGTCGTCGCACGCGTGCCAGTCGGTCCAGGCGCTGGCGCGCGCCGAGGCCTCGGACGAGCCGCCGTTGATCGCGGCGCAGTACTTGTCGACGATGTACTTCACGGCGCGGCCAGAGACGTAAGAGGTGTCCATGGCCTCGCCGGCGGTGTAGTCGTTGCCGAGACCGGCCGAGTCCATCTGCCACATTCCGATGCCGGGGTGGAACCACAGACCCTCGGCGCGACCTTCCGGGTCGCCGAGCTCGGGCTGGGTGTCGTAACGTGACAGCGTCATCGGCGAAGGCGGCTCGCCGGAAGGCGAGACCTCGGGCCAGGTCGGCGCGATGGACACCGCGGTCGCGGCCTCCGGGCTGATCGAGCACGCGGCGCCGCCGGCGACCTCGTTGGCCGCGGCGACGACGTCCTCGTACGGCTTGGTCCCGAACTGCAGCTCCGCCTCCGGGTCGAACTCGGCGGCTTTCTCCAGCTTCCATTTATAGGCGAGAGCCTCGTAGTCTGGCTCTTGTTCGGCGGCGGGTTCGTCGGCGCCGGCCGGGACGGCGAGCATCGCGCCCGCGATTCCCAGCGCGACGAGCGGGATCGTCCACAGCGCCAACAAACGACGTTTAGACATTTAAATACTCCTAACCCTCGGGGTAGGCGTCAGGTTAGGGACGATTTCCGTAGTTCTTCCATAACCGGGGCGCGACCAGCCGCGATCCCGCGGCGTCCCCGCCGCCGAGGCGGACGCGAGCGGCGAAACTTCCCCGGCAGTTTTTCCGCCGGCCAGACGCGCGTCGCCGAAGGCGTCCACTGCGGAGGGGACGCTGAGCCCATGCGCGTCGCGATCGTCACCGAATCCTTCGCACCCGACGTCAACGGAGTCGCCGTCTCGGTGGCTCGCGTCGCCGAGCATCTGCTGCGGCGAGGACACGACCCGATCGTCGTCGCGCCCCGCCCGGCCGGCGCCCGCCGCGTCGTCGACTCCTACCCGTATCCCGTGACGCGCGTGCCCGGGGATCTCGCTGCCGCGGCGCGCGCCTCCGTGGCCGGCAGGACCTGGGAGGTCGTCGGAGACGAGCTGATCGGCCACTACGAGGCCGCCCGCGGCCAGGCGCGCGTGGCGACCTGCAAAGCTTGAGCCTCGTGACGCAACACTCGACAGGGTTCGTTATCGCCGACAAGCCCAAGGGCGTGACCTCGCACGACGTCGTGGCGCGGATGCGCAAGCTCGCGCGCTGCCGCAAAGTCGGACACGGCGGCACACTGGATCCGATGGCCACCGGCGTGCTGGTGCTGGCCGTCGGCGGCGTCACCCGGCTGCTGACCTACGTCGTCGGATGCGACAAGTCTTATGAGGCCGTGATTCGGCTCGGCGAGTCCACGGTGACCGACGACGCCGAAGGCGACGTGGTCGCCGTGGCCGACGTTTCCGCCGTCTCCGAGGAGGCGATCCGCGCCGGGCTGGGGGAGATGCGCGGCGAGATCGACCAGGTCCCCAGCGCCGTCAGCGCCGTCAAGATCGACGGCAAACGCGCCTATAAACGCGTGCGCGAGGGCGAAGAGGTCGCGTTGGCGCCGCGCCGGGTGACCATTTCCCGTCTCGACGT
>JBOGDN010000687.1:0-1888 GCA_050742995.1 Stackebrandtia sp.
GTCCTACATGGATCAATACACCGCCCGAAAACGCTGCCCGGCCGACGACTACCCGCTGGAGGCGACCACATGAATCCCCGCACTCTCGAGACGGCCGACGAATCCGCCGTCAAATCGCTGCTCGCCGAAGAGCTCGAGCGCGCCCGCGCCCGCAGCGCCGCGCTGACCGTCCAGGCGCTCGACGACTCCGAGCTGACCGTCCAGCACTCGCCGCTGATGTCGCCGCTGGCGTGGGACCTCGCCCACGTCGGCAACTACGAGGAACAGTGGCTGGTGCGCGCCGCCGCCGACGCCGCGCCGATACGCCCCGAGCTCGACGACCTTTACGACGCCTACGCGCACCCGCGCGCCGAACGTCCCTCGCTGCCGCTGCTCGAACCCTCCGAGGCCGAGTCCTACATCGGACTGGTGCGCCGGAAGGTCCTGGACAGCCTCGAGGAGGTCCGGCTGACGCCGGAGCGGCCGCTGCTGGCCGACGGGCTCGTCTATCGGCTGGTCGTCCAGCACGAGCACCAGCACGCCGAGACCATGCTGGCCACACACCAGCTGCGCCGCGGCGAGCCCGTACTGTCGCCGTCGAACGTCTCGGACGCGCCGCGCGGCCACGGCGGCGGCGAAGTGCTCGTCCCCGCCGGCGAGTTCGTCATGGGCGCCTCGAACGACCCGTGGGCCTACGACAACGAGCGCCCCGCGCACCTCGTCGACCTGCCGGCGTTTTGGATCGACGCCGCTCCGGTCCGCAACGCCGACTACCGCGAGTTCGTCGAATCCGGCGGATACGACGAGCCGCGGTGGTGGAACCGCGACGGCTGGGAATGGCGCTGCCGCTCCGGCAAACGCGCGCCGGCGTTTTGGATCCGCGACGGCGACTCCTGGCGGCGACGCCGCTTCGGGGTCGTAGAAGCGCTGCCGGACGACGAGCCTGTGCAGCACGTGTGCTGGCATGAAGCGGACGCGTACGCCCGCTGGGCGGGCAGACGACTGCCCACGGAGGCCGAATGGGAGAAGGCCGCGTCCTGGGACCCGGTCGCCGGCGTCAAGCGGCGCTTCCCGTGGGGAGACGAGCCCGCCTCGCCCGAACACGCCAACCTGGGTCAGCGTCGGCTGCGGCCGGCGCCGGTCGGCTCGTTCCCGCGCGGCGCCTCCCCCGTCGGCGCGCTGCAGCTGCTCGGCGACGTGTGGGAGTGGACGTCGTCGAACTTCAACGGCCACCCGGGCTTCTGCATGTTCCCGTACCCGGAGTATTCCGAGACGTTCTTCGGGACCGAGTACAAAGTGCTGCGTGGCGGATCGTGGGCGACCGACCCGACCGCCTGCCGCGCCACGTTCCGCAACTGGGACTACCCCGTCCGGCGGCAGATCTTCGCCGGCTTCCGCTGCGCGAGGGACGTCTAGATGTGCCGCCATCTGGCTTATCTCGGCTCGCCGGCCGCGCTTTCGGCGGTAGTGTCGGATCCGCCGCATTCGCTGTACGCGCAGTCCTACGCGCCCCGGCTGCAGCGGCACGGGCGCGTCAACGCCGACGGCTTCGGCGTCGGCTGGTACGCGAGCGGCCGCGCCGAACCGGTGCGTTATCGCCGGGCCCAGCCGATCTGGACCGACGCGTCCTTCGCCAGCCTCGCGCCGACCGTGGAGTCCGGATGCGTCCTGGCGGCGGTGCGCAGCGCCAGCCTCGGCTTTTCGCTCGACGAGTCCTGCGCGGCGCCGTTCACCTGGAAACACTGGCTGTTCAGCCACAACGGCCTCGTCGCCGACTTTCCCCGCGTGCGCCGGGCGCTGTGGCAGGCCGCGGCCGACGTGCCGGACGCGCTGGCCGGCTGCGACTCCGCGTTCCTCTTCGGCCTGGCGGCGGCCAGGTGGCAGGCCGGGGCCTCGCTCGGCGAAGGAC
>JBOGDN010000688.1:0-13892 GCA_050742995.1 Stackebrandtia sp.
CTCCAGCGGCGGCGCGGCCGCCTCAAGCGTCGATCGGCATCCGGATCTGCACGCGCTGCGGCGCGACCTGGGCCGTCCGCGGGTGCTCGCCTTCGTCAACCCGAAAGGCGGCGTGCACAAGACCACCGCGACCGTGCTGACGGCCGCGGCGCTTGGCAGCGCCCGCGGCAAGGGCGTGATCGCCTGGGACGACAACGAACTGCGCGGAACTCTCGGACTGCGGGCGGGCACCGCCCGGCACGCGCGCACGATCCGGCACCTGGTGAACGACATCGCCGAGGTCGAGGCGGCCGGCGCGCAGCTCGCCGAGCGCGCCGACGACTACCTGCGGCACTCCTCCGACGGGTCGTTCGACGTGCTCGCCGGCGACGAGGACCCGAAGCTGGCGCAAAAACTCGAGCCGGACACGGTGCTGCGAGTGCTCGACGTGCTCACCCGCACCCACGACGTCATCTGCATCGACACCGGCAACAACGTCGAAAGCCCGAACTGGCGCACCGTCGTCTCCAACGCCGACCAGCTGGTGGTGACCTCCGTGCCCCGCGAGGACGCGGCCTTCACCGCCGACTGGATGCTCGACCTGCTCGTGGAAGACGGATTCGGCGAGCTGGTGGCCAACGCGGTGACGCTGCTGTCGTGCCCGACTCCGCGCCCGGGTCCGCTGCTTGACGACCTGACCTCGCACTTCCGCAGCCGCACCCGAGACGCGGCCGTGGTGCCCTACGACCCCGCCCTGGAGCCGGGCGCGGCCATCAAGTACTCGCAGCTGCGCGACGCCACCCGTTACGCGTGGCTTTCAGCCGCCGCCAAGATCATCGAGAAGTTCTAAGCCGGCCGTGCCACCGTGCTTCGGGCTTTATGGCATACGCATGGAATGATCGGTCTCCGTGACACGTCCCGACGGAGCCGACACCGACGCGCAGCCAGACCTCGCGGCGGTTGAGCCGCAGCCGTATCCGCCGCCCGCCGTGGCGCCTCCGCCGCACCATCCCGCTCCCAGGCCGCCGTCGCGTCCGGCGTTCAGCCTGCGCGACGCCGCGTCCGCGCTGGGCTTGGCCGGGGTCTTGGCGGTGCTCGGGCTTCCCGTCGGCGTGGTGTGGGCGTTGACGTCGCCGCGCGTGGAGCTGATGCGTACCGAGCTGGGCTTCGGCTACGTCCAGGAGAACCCCGAGGAGTACGTCGCCGCCGACGCGATTTTCAGCATGATCGGCATCGGCCTGGGAATCGCCGTGGCGATCACGGTGTGGTTCGCGATGCGGCGCCGTCGCGGCCCGTTGACGGCGTTCGGCCTGGCGGCGGGCTCGATCGCCTGCCAGACCGTCGCCTGGCGTTTCGGACGCATAGGCCGCGAGGACTACGAGGCCAGCATCGAGAGAATGCACGTCGGCTGGCGTTTCTGGCGATCGCACGAACTGCTGATGGTCGACTTCAACCCCGCCGAAGCCTATGCGGAGCTGACCAAAGGCCACATCGCCGGCATGTTCGACCATCTGGCGCTCGGCGTGCTGGCGACGATGGCGTTCGCGGCGGTGTTCACGTACACCGTGTGCGCCGGCTGGTCGAAGTACGCCTCGCTGAGTCGCGAGGACGAAGAGCCCGAGACCGCCGACGGCCCCTCGCGGGGGTACGCCCCGTATGTGGTTTCTCCCACCTCCGCTCCCGTATCGCGAAATGCGGACGATGACGGCGCCGACGGGCGACTATCGTCGTAGTCGTGCTGAAACGCATTGACCTGCGGGGGGCCGCAGAAATACCGCGCGAGCTGCTGCCGCGGGCGAGCTTTGACGTGTCCGCGGCGCTGAAGGAGATTCAGCCGCTGCTCGACGCCATCGCCGCGCAGGGCGCGTCTCCGATCCGCAAGATCACGGCCGAACTCGACGGCGTGGACCTGGACCGGCTGCGGGTGCCGCCGGCGGCCCTCGCCGAGGCGCACGCCGGACTGGACGCCGATCTGCGCGACGCCCTGGAGACGTCGATCGAACGGGTGCGCGCCGTGCACGCCGCGCAGCTTCCGGCCGACACCAGCCTCGAAGTCGTCCCCGGCGGCGTCGTGTCCGAACGGCACGTGCCGGTGCGGCGCGTGGGCTTGTACGTGCCCGGCGGCCTTGCGCCCCTGGCGTCGAGCGTGATCATGAACGCCGTGCCCGCCCAACTGGCCGGCGTCGACTCGCTTGCCGTGAGCAGCCCGCCGCAACGGGCGACCGGCCTGCCCGACGCGACCGTCTTGGGCGTGTGCGCGATGCTCGGAATCGACGAGGTGTACGCCGTGGGAGGCCCTGCCGCCATCGGCATGTTCGCCTACGGCGCCGACGAGTGCGCTCCCGTCGACATGATCACCGGACCGGGCAACATCTTCGTCACCGCGGCCAAGCGCGCCGTGCGCGGCGTGGTCGGCATCGACGCCGAAGCCGGCACCACCGAGATCGCCGTCTTGGCCGACGACACCGCCGACCCGGGGCACGTGGCCGCCGACCTGATCAGCCAGGCCGAGCACGACCCGGAGGCCGCCAGCGTCCTGGTGACCCCGTCGCCGCAGCTGATCGAGGCCGTCGAGGCCGCGCTGAGCGAGCGGGTGGGCGCGGCCAAACACTCCCAGCGCATCACCATCGCGCTCTCCGGGCCGCAGTCGGGCGCCGTCCTCGTCGACGACTTGGAGCAGGGGCTGGCCGTGGTGGACGCCTACGCCGCCGAACACCTGGAGATACAGACCCGCGACGCCCGCGAGCTCGCCGGGCGCGTCCGCAACGCCGGGGCGATCTTCGTGGGCGCCTACTCGCCGGTCTCGCTTGGGGACTACTGCGCCGGCTCCAACCACATCCTTCCCACCGCCGGATGCGCCAGGCACTCCGCCGGGCTTTCGGTGCGCAGCTTCCTGCGCGCGATCCACGTCGTCGACTACAGCGCCGAGGCGCTGCGCGAGGTCGCGCCGCGCGTGGTCGCCCTTGCCGAAGCGGAGAACCTTCCCGCGCACGGCCAGGCCGTGACCGCGAGGTTCGACGGTGGGTGAAGGCGGCGAGATCCAGCGGCTTCTGCGCGAGGACCTGCGCGGCCGCACTCCATACGGCGCTCCGCAGCTGGACGTGGCGGTGCGGCTCAACACCAACGAGAACTCTTACCGGCTCCCCGAGCCGGTGGCGGCCTCGATCGAGAAGGCGCTTGGCGTCGCCGTGCGCGACCTCAACCGCTACCCCGACCGCGACGCCGCGGCGCTGCGCGCCGACCTGGCGGCCTACCTCGACGCCGGCCTGGAGGGGCGACAGGTGTGGGCGGCCAACGGCTCCAACGAGATCCTGCAACAGCTGCTGCAGGCCTTCGGCGGTCCCGGCCGCACGGCGTTGGGTTTCACCCCGTCGTACTCGATGCACCCGATCATCTCCGCCTCCACCGGAACCGCCTGGCGTGACGGTCTGCGCGAGGAGGACTTCGGACTTTCTGCCGACCACGTCGTCGATCAGATCCGGCGCCGCGAGCCGGACGTGGTGTTCCTGTGCTCCCCGAACAACCCCACCGGGACCGCGCTCGACCTGTCGATCGTCGAGGCGGCGGTCGAGGCCGCCGGGGGACTTGTCGTGGTCGACGAGGCCTACGCGGAGTTCGCCCGCGCGGGCGTCCCAAGCGCGTTGAGCCTGCTCGAGTCGCGGCCGCGTCTGGTCGTCACCCGCACCATGAGCAAGGCCTTCGGGCTGGCCGGCGCCCGGCTGGGCTATCTGGCCGCCGACGTCGAGGTGACGGACGCGCTGCAGCTGGTGCGGCTGCCGTACCACCTGTCGTCCCTGACTCAGGCGGCGGCGCGAGCCGCGCTGCGCCACGCGGACGAGCTGCTGGACGCCGTCGCCGCGATCAAGGAGCAGCGCGACCGTCTGGTGCGGGAGCTGTCCGCGCTGGAGCTGCGCGTGGCTCCCAGCGACGCCAATTTCGTGCTGTTCGGCGGTTTGGCCGATTCCTCGCGGGTGTGGCGCTCGTTGGTAAATAGAGGGGTGTTGATTCGTGATGTCGGTCTGCCAGGGTGGCTGCGGGTGACGGCGGGAACGCCGCAGGAGACCGGCGCGTTCCTGGACGCGCTGCGCGACGTCCTCGACGAGGAGAGGAAGAGTTGATGAGCCGCATCGGCAGCGTCGATCGCACCACCGGCGAGACCAAGGTGCATGTGTCGCTCGACCTGGACGCCGGGGGTCCCGTCGAGGTCTCCACCGGCGTCGGCTTCTTCGATCACATGCTTCACCAGCTCGGCAAGCACGGCGGAATGGCCCTGACGGTGCGCACCGAAGGCGATCTGCACATCGACGCGCACCACACCATGGAGGACACCGCGATCGCGCTTGGCGCCGCGTACGCGCAGGCGCTTGGCGACAAGGTCGGCGTGCGGCGTTTCGCCGACGCGTCCGTGCCGCTCGACGAGGTGCTTGCCCGCGCGGTCGTCGACCTTTCGGGGCGGCCCTACTTCGTCCACGACGAGCCGCTCGACCTGGCGCCGACGATCGGGCCGGACTACCCGACCAGCATGACCCGGCACGTCCTGGAGTCCTTCGCCTGTCACGCCCGGATCACCCTGCACGTTTCGGTGCTGCGCGCGTCCAACCCCGGCCAGCGCCCCGACGCGCATCACGTGACCGAGGCCCAGTTCAAGGCCCTGGCGCGGGCGCTGCGCTCGGCTTCTCGAATCGACGGCGGCGACGTGCCGAGTACGAAAGGCGTGCTTTAATCGATGAACGACGTGTGGCCCATCGTGTTGACGGGAGTCGCCGGGCTGCTCGTCGGCGGCGTGGTGTCGATGCTCAAGGAAGGCCGCAAGGTCGCCGCGATCGTGGTGGGAGTCCTGGCGGGGCTCGCGCTGGCCGGCGCCGTCGCCTGGTGGTGGCCGCAGGGATGAGTCGGCGACCTTCGGTGGCCGTGTTCGACTACGGCTCGGGGAACCTGCGATCGGCGCAGCGCGCCCTTGAGGCCGCCGGCGGCCGCGTCGAGGTCACGTCCGACCTGAAGCGCGCCGAAGCCGCCGACGGCCTCGTGGTGCCCGGAGTCGGCGCCTTCGCCGCGTGCATGGAGGGCGTGAAGGCTTCCGGAGTGGACGCGGCGATCGCCGAGCGGCTGCGCGCCGACGCCCCGGTGCTGGGGATCTGCGTGGGCGCACAGGTGATGTTCGAATCCGGAGAAGAGCACGGCGAGACCACTCGGGGCCTTGGCGCGCTGCCGGGCACGGTGACTCGGCTCCGGCACGAACGGGTGCCGCACATGGGCTGGAACACCGTGGCCGTCGACGCGGCGATGCCGCTGTTCGCCGGCGTGCCCTCCGACGCTCGATTCTACTTCGTACACTCCTATGCGGCGCATCCGCCCGTTCCGGGCGCGCGGCTTGCCGTGTGCGACTACGGCGCCGGGTTCGCGGCGGCGGCCAGCCGCGGCGCGCTTTCGGCCGTGCAGTTCCACCCGGAGAAGTCCGGCAGGTGGGGGCTGGCGTTGTTGTCCAACTGGATCAGGAGCTTGACATGACCGCATTGACGCTTCTCCCTGCCGTGGATGTTGTCGGAGGTCGGGCGGTGCAGCTGGTCCAGGGCGTCGCCGGCAGCGGGAAGCACTACGGCGACCCGCTCGAGGCCGCGCTGGAGTGGCAGCGGCAGGGCGCGCGGTGGCTGCATCTTGTCGACCTGGACGCCGCGTTCGGACGCGGAGACAACTCCGCGCTGCTCGCCGAGGTCGTCGCCGCCGTCGACATGCGCGTCGAGGTCTCCGGCGGCGTGCGCGACGCCGCCACCCTGGAGCGGGCGCTGGCGGCCGGCGCCGAGCGGGTCAACATAGGCACCGCCGCGCTTGAGGATCCGCGGTGGTGCGATCGGGCGGTGGCCGAGCACGGGGACAGGGTGGCCGTCGGCCTCGACGTGCGAGGCGGCCGGCTGGCGGCGCGCGGCTGGACTCGCGAGGGCGGCGAGCTTTTCGAGGTGCTGGAACGCCTGGAGCGGGCCGGATGCGCCCGCTATGTCGTCACCGACGTCAAGAGCGACGGCATGCTGACCGGCCCCAACCTCGAGCTGCTGCGCAGCGTGTGCGAGCGCACGGACAAACCCGTGATCGCAAGCGGCGGAGTATCCACGTTGGATGATTTGCGTGCGCTGGCGGGGCTGGCGAAGATCGGAGTGGAGGGCGCGATCGTGGGGACCGCGCTTTACGAAGGCAAATTCACGGTGCGAGAAGCACTTGACGTACTGGAGGAACGGTGACGCAGGTAAGACGGGTCGGCTCCGGCGGACCCTGGGAGCAGCTGTACGGGTACTCGCGGGCGGTGGCCGCGGGTCCGTTGACGGTGACGTCGGGCTCGACGGCGATGGTGGACGGCAAGCCCGCGCACCCCGGCGACCCGGGCGCGCAGGCGAAAGAGGCGTTCCGCGTCGCGCTAGACGGCCTCGTGGACGCCGGCGCCGGAATCGCCGACGTGATCCGCACCCGCATGTACGTCACCGACGCCTCGTACGCCGACCCGGTCGGCAGGGTGCACGGCGAACTGTTCGGCGTGGTGAAGCCGGCGGCCACCCTCGTGGTGGTGGCGGGCTTGATTCACCCCGACCTGCTGGTGGAAGTCGAGCTGGAGGCCTACCGCCCGCCCCGCGACTGACCGAGGCGCCGCCCCTGCCCGAATGCCCGGAGAGGCTTGGGCGGGAGGGGCGACGCCGACCCTTGCGCGGAGGATGGAAAAGTTGATCTGACGAGATGTCCCACGCCGCGCAGAGCATGGTCATTATAGATTCCTATTTATCAATTAATCAAGGGCGAGTGCGGCGCCTCCGACTTTCGGCCGAAGGACAAGCGGCGACGCGATCAGCGCGCGGCGCGCCGACGGCGGGTTGGCGCGGAGTTGGCACAATTGCTGCTCCCACCCGCCGTCCGACCCGCGGAGGACGAGATGCTCGCGGCGCTCACCGGTTCCGGCCTTTCGGCGGCCGCAGGAGTCAACGCCTACATCCCGCTGCTGATGGTCAGCCTGTTGGCGCGGTTCACCGACCACGTGAGCCTGCCGGCCAGCTACGAGTGGCTGACCAGCTGGTGGGCCTTGAGCATCATGGCCGTGCTGCTGTGCGTGGAGCTGACCGTCGACAAGTTCCCGGTCCTCGACCACGTCAACGACGTCATACAGACCGTGATCCGTCCCGCCTCCGGCGGCGCGGTCATGTCCGCCTCGGCGGCGGCCGCCGAACTCGACGGGGCCGTGGGCACGCAGCTGCCTGAGTCCGACAACCAGGCGATGGGGTGGGCGGTCGGGATCGTGATAGCGCTGTGCGTCCACCTGGCCAAGATGCTGCTGCGCCCGCTGATCAACGCCGGCACCGCCGGCTTCGGCGCCCCGGTCGTCAGCGCAGCCGAGGACGGCGGCTCAGCAGGGCTGAGCCTGGCGGCGATCTTCGCGCCGATCCTGGCCGGGATCTTCCTGCTGCTGATGGTCTTCGGCATTGTCTGGCTGTTCCGTGCGAGACGGCGACGCCGTCGCCGCAAGGCCGAGGCCAGGACCGCCAAGGCCGCGGCGAAAGCCGCCCGAGCCGCGCGGGTGGCGTGATCCGCGACCGGCGAACGCCGACACGTTAGCGTGGTGCCCATGTCGTTGGCCGTGCGCGTGATTCCCTGTCTCGACGTCGACGCCGGGCGGGTCGTCAAGGGCGTGAAGTTCCAGGGCCTGCGCGACGCGGGCGACCCGGTGGAGCTGGCCGCCGCCTACGGCGAGGCCGGCGCCGACGAGTTGACCTTTCTAGACGTCACCGCTTCCGTGGACGACCGCGAAACCGTATACGACGTGGTGCGCCGCACCGCCGAGACCGTCTTCATCCCGCTGACCGTCGGCGGCGGCGTGCGCTCGGTCGACGACGTCGACGCGCTGCTGCGCGCCGGCGCCGACAAGGTCGCCGTCAACACCGCGGCGATCGCCCGGCCCGCGGTCGTCTCCGAAATCGCGCGCAGATTCGGCAGCCAGGTGCTCGTGCTGTCGCTTGACGTGCGGCGCGCGAGCGAGCAGCCCAGCGGCTGGGAGGTCACCACCCGCGGAGGGCGACGTGGCGCCGGAATCGACGCCGTCGAGTGGGCGCGGCGCGGCGCCTCGCTTGGCGCGGGGGAGCTGCTGTTGAACTCCATCGACGCCGACGGCACCAAGGACGGATTCGACCTGCCGCTGATCCGCGCCGTGCGCGCCGCCGTGGACGTGCCGGTGATCGCCAGCGGTGGCGCCGGGGGAGTCGACGACTTCGCGCCCGCGGTGGACGCCGGCGCCGACGCGGTGTTGGCTGCCAGCGTCTTTCACTTCGGCCAGCTGACGATCGGCGAGGTGAAGTCCGCGCTGGGACGCGCGGGGCACGTCGTGCGCGCCTGAGCCGTTCCGTTCAGTCGGGCAGCGTCGCGGTCGCGGTCTCGCCGCCGTAGCCGTTTTCGGAGTCGCGGGCTTCCACGAGAACCTCGTCGACGTCGTCAGGGATCTCCACGCCGGTCAGATCGCGTGTGAACGGCTGCTCGTTTTGGTGGTCGTGCTGCAGAATCCGCTCTCCGCAGACGATCGAGGAGTCGTCGACGTCCGTGATCCGCCAGGCGTCGGCGTAACGCTCGGGGGTGTCGTAAGGGGAGCAGACGGTGACGTCGAATGTGTACGTCCCGTCGTCGGCTGTCGTCGCCTCGGCGTCGACGACGTCGGGATGGGTCTGGTCGGCGGGCTCCTCGCACGAGACGACTTGCCCGTCGTCTTCGGCGTCCGCGGTCGGCTCCTCGACGGGCTCGTCGGCGGTGCACGCGTCGTCGGCCATGGCGGCGCTCAGGATCAGACTCGCCGACGGTCCCGGCTTCGAAGCTGACACGTGCCACCTTTCTCGCTGGGCGGAAAGCCTCAAAATCCCAGCCAGGCCCGGCTCAGCTCCTCGGCCCGGCCGCCCTCGACCCTCGCCCGGGAGTGGTTCTGACGGCCAAGGCAGAACATGATCACTTCGCCGGGGTCGCCGCTGACCACGGCGTCGGTCTTTCCCTTGCCGAAGGTGCGCTGGCCGTATCCAGGCGCCTCCAGCTTCACGGTCATTCCGGTGCGGCGCAGCAGCAGGCGGGCCAGCTTGGTGCGCGCCCACAGCGCCTCTTGAGTCTCGCGGTCGAGTTCGCGCGGCTTCCAGTCCGGCGCGGCGCGGCGCACGTCCTCGTGATGGACGAAGAACTCGAGCGTGTTGACCGCCTGGTCGGCCGCCGGCCACGCACCCGGGCTCCACCGGGGCGGGTTGCGGAACAGCTCCACTAGCCGTTCGTAGTCCATGCGCGCGTACCGACGCCGCACTCGTTCGGTCCACGCCGAGAACGCGGAAACGAGGATTCCGGGGCCGGAGTCCGGGCGGTGCTCCCGCGCTGTCATATGGGCGGCCAGGTCTCGGGTGGTCCAGTCGCCGCACAGCGTCGGCGCGTCAGGTCCGGTCTTGAGCAGAAGCTCGGCGAGGGCTTCGCGTTCGCGGCGTGCGGGCGAGGTCATCGAACAATCATGGCAGCGTCGCGGCGGGAGGGAATGTCCCACCCGGGAAGTAAGTTGACCATTCCAGCCGTCCGGAGCTCGCGTGTGACTTCTATCTCCATTTTGGGGAATTTGGCCCGTGACCGGGCGGCCCTGCGGCGGCAGAGCTATGTAAGGACCAAAAGCCGATTGCGGTGCCGACAATATCGAGAAACGATAGCGATTGCCGGGCGACGAGCGGCGCGTCGCCGGCGACCCCCGGGAGGTTGAGTGGACGGCCAGATTCCGAACAAAGACGTGGTGAGGCGCGGCCTGCGCGTGCTGCGGCACTCCGCCAAACTCGAGCCCCGCATATTCGCGCTCGCGGTGTGCGGCGCGATCCTGCACTCCACCATGATGCTCGGCGGCGCCTTCGTCAACGCCCGCATCGTCGACCGGGTGGTGGTTCCCGCCTTCGAATCGGGCCGCGTGGGCGTGGCCGCCGTCGGCGTGACGGTGGCGGCCCTCATTTTGCTGAGCATGCTGAAGATCACCGGCATGGTGGTGCGCCGCCTCGGCGCGGGCTCGATGCAGTTCCGGCTGCAGGCCGCGCATCGGCGCAAGGTCACCCGCAGGTATCTGCAACTGCCGCTGTCGTGGCACCAGGGACGTCAGACCGGAACGCTGCTGTCAAACGCCAACGCCGACGTCGAAGCCAGCTTCGTGCCGATCGCGCCGCTTCCGTTCGCCGTGGGCACGCTGGTCATGCTCGTCACCGCCATGACCGCGCTGTTTTGGACCGACTGGGCGCTGGCGCTTGTGGGCGTGGCGGTCTTCCCGGTCCTGTTCGTCATCAACATCTTGTACGCCCAGAAGATGTCGCCGCGCATGACGCGCGCCCAGCAGCTGCGCGCCGACGTGTCGGCCGTCGGTCACGAAAGCTTCGACGGTGCCCTGGTGGTCAAGACCATGGGCCGCGAGGCCGAGGAGACCGTCCGCTTCAACAAGACCGCCGACCAGCTGCGGGACTCGCTGATCTCGGTGGGGCGGCTGCGCGGGCTGTTCGACCCGGTGATGTCGGCGCTTCCGGAACTGGGAACCCTCGCCGTGCTGGTGATCGGCGCCTGGCGGCTGTCGACCGGCGCCGTCGGGCTTGAGGAGATCGTCCGAGTCACCATGCTGTTCGCGGTGCTCGCCTTCCCGATCCGCGCCATCACCTGGGTCCTCGGCGACCTGCCGCGCAGCGTCGTGGGCTGGGAACGCGTGCAGTCGGTGCTGCAAGCCCAGGGAGACATGGAATACGGCGAGGGCACACTGGACGACGACGGCGGTCCGGCAGGTTTGCGCTTCGACTCGGTGTCCTTCTCGTACGAAGACGGCGTCAAGGTACTGTCCGACGTCACCTTCGACGTGCCGGCCGGCAAGACCGTCGCCCTGGTGGGGCCGACCGGGTCGGGAAAGTCGACCATCGCCTCGCTGACCGCCCGGCTCGTCGACCCGGACCGCGGTCAGGTGCGAATCGACGGCCGCGACGTCCGCGACCTCGCCCACGCCAGCATCGCCCGCACCACCGCGCTGACGCCGCAGGTGGCGTTCGTCTTCGACGACACGGTGCGCAACAACGTCGCCCTCGGCCGAGACGTCGACGGCGAGGACCTCGACGCCGCCGTGTGGAAGGCGCTGCGCGTCGCCCAGGCCGACGGGTTCGTCGCCCATCTCGAAGCCGGCCTCGACACCGAAGTCGGCGAGCGCGGCACCACGCTTTCGGGCGGACAGCGGCAGCGCGTCGCGCTGGCCCGCTCCCTGGTCGGAAGGCCGCGGCTGCTGATCATGGACGACGCCACAAGCGCCGTCGACCCCAAAGTGGAGTCGGCGATCCTCGCGGGGCTGAAAGGCGGCGATCATCCGGCCTCGGTGCTGGTCGTGGCATACCGCCGCGCGACCATCGCGCTCGCCGACGAAGTCGTCTACATCGAACGCGGCGAGGTCGTCGCCCGCGGCACGCACAGCGACCTGCTCGCATCCGTCCCCGGCTACGCGAACCTGGTGACCGCCTACGAGCGCGCCGAGGCCGAACGCGCCGCCGAGGGCGAGTTCGACGACGACGACTGGGACCAGGCCGACTCGGCCAAGGAGGTGTCCGCGTGAGCGCGACAAAGACCGAGGAGCAGAAGGTCCGTCCCTGGGAGACGCTGAAGCGAGGACTGTCGCTTTCGCCCGAGCTGCGCGTCGGTCTGGCCGGCACCCTCGTGCTCGCCGTGATCGCCACGGTGGGCCGCGGCGTGGTCCCGGTGGCCGTGCAGCAGGGCGTCGACAATGGCCTGCTCGTCGAGGGCGGCCCCGACGTGGGCCTGGTCGCCGTGGTCGCCGGCGCCGGAGCGGCGATCCTGCTGATCACGGTCGTCGCCGGCTACATGATGAACGTGCGCCTGTTCACGGTCTCGGAGACGGCGCTGGCCTCCCTGCGCACCCGCACCTTCCGGCACATCCACGACCTGTCCATGTTGCACCAGCAGGGCGAGCGCCGAGGAGTGCTGACGGCCCGAGTCACCACCGACGTCGACCAGATCAGCCAGTTCCTGCAGTTCGGCGGCATCATCCTGATCGTTTCGAGCGGCCAGGTCCTGATGGCCACGATCGTCATGGCCGTCTACTCCTGGCAGCTGGCGATCGCGGTGTGGGTCGCCGCGCTGCCGCTGGCCTTTGTGGTGCGCGCGCTGCAGCGTCAGCTCGCCAAGGCCTACGCCAAGGTCCGCGAGAAAGTCGGCGTCATGCTCGGCGCGATCTCCGAGACGGTCGTCGGCGCCTCGGTGATCCGCGCCTACGGCGTACAGGACCGCAGCGCCGAGCGCGTCGACGAGTCCGTCGACAACTTCCGCAGCGCGCAGTTCGGCGCCCTCAAACGCAGCGTTTTCAACTTCAGCGCCGGAGAGGCGTTCAACGGCGTGGCGCTGTCCGTGGTCATCGTCACCGGGCTCTACTTGGGAGTCAACGGAGCGCTCACCGTCGGGGAACTGACCGCGTTCCTGTTCCTCGTGACCCTGTTCGTGCAGCCCATCATGATCGGCACCGAGATACTCAACGAAGCCCAGAACGCCATCTCCGGCTGGAGACGCGTGCTGGACATTCTGGACATGGAGCCGGACGTCGCCGACCCCGGAGACGAGGGCACGCCGCTTCCCGCCGGTCCCATCGAAGTGGACTTCGAAGCCGTCGACTTCGCCTACCCCGGAGGCGAGAACGTCCTGTCGAACATCAACGTCAGGGTCGCGGCCGAGTCGAAGATGGCGGTCGTCGGAGAAACAGGCAGCGGAAAGACCACATTCGCCAAGCTGCTCACACGGCTGATGGACCCGGCCTCGGGCACGGTGCGGCTTTCCGGCGTGCCGATCACGGAGGTCTCCTTCGCGTCGCTGCGGCGGCGCGTGGTCATGGTGCCGCAGGAGGGCTTCCTGTTCGACGCCACGGTCGCCGAAAACGTCCGATTCGGCAGCCCCGAAGTCACCGACGCGGAGATGTACGTGGCCTTTTCCGAGCTCGGCCTCGACGACTGGATCGAAAGCCTCCCGCACGGGCTCAACACTCCGGTCGGCGAACGCGGCGAGTCCCTGAGCGTGGGGGAGCGGCAGCTGGTCGCGCTCGCGCGCGCCTACGTCGCCGACCCGGACCTGCTCGTTCTCGACGAAGCCACCTCGGCGGTGGACCCCGCCACCGAACTGCGGCTCGCCGGGGCCCTCGACGCGGTCACCCGAGGCCGCACCACGGTGGTCATCGCCCACAGACTGTCGACGGCCGAAGCCGCCGACGAGGTGCTGGTCTTCGACGCCGGGCAGATCGTGCAACGCGGCAGGCACCGCGAACTGGTGCGCCAGGAAGGCTCGGTGTACGCCGGGCTGCACGCGTCCTGGGTGGAGCAGACCCGCTCCGCCTAGCCGGCTGCGGTCGTCAACACGACACGACGACGACCGCTCCGTCGAGGTGCGCGAAGTCTTTCGCGTTGCGCGTGAACAGCGGCAGGTCGTTGGCCGCGGCCACGGCGGCGATCATGAGATCGAGGCGACGCGGCCGGGGATCGCGATCGGCGGCGATCGTCATGGCGACGAGCGTGCCGTATCGACGGGCGGCTTCGCCGTCGAAAGGCAGCGGGTCGAAACGTGCCTGTACGTCGGACAGCCGCTGAGAACGTGCCATGACCTCGGTGGCGCCAATCGCCATGGCCACCCCTTGAGCCAGCTCAGCGAGGGTGATGGCGCTGATCGCACTCTCACGGGGCAGCTTTCCGGCGGCGGCCAGCTCAGCCAGGTCGATGACGACGCACGTGTCCAGCAGTCCTCGTTCATGCGGCGCCGTCGACACGATCGCCTCCGTCGTCGAAGAACTCGTCGGCTTCTCGACGCATCGCTTCGTAGTCGACGCGTGGCAAATCGGCGAAAGCCTTGGCCAGCTCCTCGGTTGGAACGAACCG
>JBOGDN010000689.1:0-3131 GCA_050742995.1 Stackebrandtia sp.
ACCTTGGTCCCTAGGGTCCACGATCTGTCTAGCATGCTATTTTTGTCTAGTCCGTCCCCCGAAAAATAACGGACAAACCATGAAATAGCAGGTCAAAGGCCATGTATGGGTGGGATTCAAGTCCCCCCTCGCGCACAAAATAACCCCAGGTAGAGAGCCCAATCGGCTCCGACCTGGGGTTAATCTATTGTGGAGATCTGCCGGGTTTAGAACTTGGGGAGGGCGGGGCCGCAGGACAGGGCGTCCGGGTGGTGGAAGGAGAACTCCGAGTCGCCGTTGACGCGGTACAGCTCCGCGTAGCGCGCCACGCGTTCGGAGTCCAGTTCGACGCCGATGCCGGGGCCGGTGGGGACGTCTAGGGTCCCGTCGCGGTAGTTGTCGATCCCTCCGCCGAAATCCTTCACGATGTCGTCGGTCAGCAGGGCGCCGTATGCCTGGTTGGCGTGCCGGAAGTTCGGGGTGGCCGCGATGACGTGCGTCGCCGCAGCCAGCGCGACTCCGAGTTCGCCGAGGCTGTGCTTGAGCACCGTCATCCCCGCGGCCGCGCAGATTCCCGCGGAGCGCTTGAGATTGAGCAGGCCGCCGTCCATCTGGTTGTCCACAGAGATCACGTCGGCGGCGGCGTGCTGAATCACCGACAACTGGTCGTAACGCGTCCAGGAAGACTCGTTGGCCAGCAGCGGGGTGTTGATGCGGCCGCGGACGTAGGCCATCTGCTGGAGGTTGCGGCCCGAGACCGGCTGTTCGACAAGTTCAAGGCCGTAGACCTCCATCGCGTTCACGGCGCGCACCGCCGCTCCGGCGGACCACGCCTCGTTGGCGTCCACACGAATGTTCATGTCCGGGCCCGCCCCGTCGCGAAGCGCGGCGACTCGCGCGACGTCGGCGTCGACGCTGTCCGAGCCGACCTTGAGATAGCAGGTCTTGAAGCCCGCGGCGGCGGCACGCCGGCCTTCGGCCTTCACTGCGTCGAGATCGGGCGAGGCGGTGTAGTAAAAGAACTCCACGCTGTCCCGGAACCGTCCTCCGAAGAGGTTCACCAGCGGCTGACCGCACGCCTTGCCCACAATGTCCCAGCAGGCCATCTCGACGGCGGCGATGGCGGGGCTGGTGGCCTTCACGTGGTGCCAGGTGCCGACGACGTCGATGCGCTGGATCAGCTGCTCTATCTTGAACGGATCCGCTCCGACCACAAGTCTTTCGATGCTCTTCAGAACACTGAGGACGGTTTCGGCGGACGGGTACGCGGCGGCTTCGCCGAGACCGACAAGACCCTCGTCGGTCTCCAGTTCGACGAGCACGCTGACCATGCCGCTGCGCCTGCCGAACGCCCACGTCTCGTCGGTGCGATAAGGGACGGCTACGGGAGTTGCCCTGACAGCTGTGATGCGCATGCGATCTTCTCCAAGCAATCATGATGCGAGCCGGGGACGGGAAGCGGGAACGATCGGCGTCAAAGGGCGACCAGCAGGTCGCGCGGCGCCTCGGTGAGCAGCTCGTGGCCGTCCTCAGTCACCATGGCGGTGTCGGAGACCACGTGCGGGACCGGTTCGGTCACCCAGGACATCAGGTGGAAGACCATGCCGGGCTTGAGGACGGTCTCGCCGTCGGCGCGGATCCCCAGCACCTCTCCCCCGCCGACCCAGCTGGGCGGGAAGCCGATGCCGGTCAGGTAGCCGCAGTGGTGCCTGCGCTGGCGAACCCCCGTGGCGTCCGCCACCGCGTCCTCCCACGCGCTGTACACCTCGCGAGTGAGGACGCCCGGACGCAGCCTCGCGCGTGCCGCCTCCTGTCCCACAAGGGCGGCCTTGGCGGCCAGCTCGGCGCCCGGCGGCGGCTCGCCGCAGTACACGATGCGGCTCATCGGCGCGTGGTAGCGCTGCACGCATCCGGACAGTTCGACGAACAAGCCCTCGCCGCGGCTCAGAACGTGGTCAGACCAGGTGACGTGTTCGTGGGCGAGCCGAGCGGTGGAGCGGATCAGCGGGACGAATCCGGGCGGCTCGCCTCCGGCCTCGATCATGGCCAGATGGGTCTGCGCGGCCACGTCCCGCTCGTTGACGCCGGCGCCGGCGGTCGCCAGCGCGGCCCGCATCGCCGCGGCCGAGACTCCGGCCGCGCGACGTACCCGCTCCAGTTCCGCGCCGGACTTCACGGCGCGCAGTTCCATGGGCAGCTGCGAGCACTCCACCCAGTTCAGCTCCGTCGTCGCGGCGCGAATCCGACCGAGCACGAACGGCGGCAGGAACATCGACCGCTCCTCGACGCCGACGCGGCCGCCGGGGGGCACGAGCCGGTTCAGAACCTGCGCGGTGACGTCGGCCGGGTCCTGCCCGTCGGCGTACCCGACGTGCCGAGCTTGCGGCGTCTGGGCCAGCAGCGTGTGCTGTTCCATCTGCCTTGCCACCAACACCGGCTGCCCCTCCTGCGGGACCACCAGCAAAGTAAGGGCGAAGTAGCCCAGGTGGTCGAGACCCGTCAGGTGGTAGATGCTCTCCGGGCTGGCGAGAGTCACGGCCGTCAGCTCTTGACGCCGCATCTCGGCACGCAGGGCGGCGACCCTGGACGCGTACTCCGAGACGTGGACGGGAGTCAGGTCCGGAGACGCCGCAAAGTCGAGCGCCATCAAGGTTTCGGCTGTCATGTCGCTAGTTTGAGGCAGGTTTGACGTTAAGACCAGCGAGGATTTTTAAATAAATCCGTTAGCGTGGCTACATGTTTGAAGTACGCAGGCTCAGGCTGCTCAGGGAGCTGTCGGTGCATGGAACAGTCGCCGCGGCGGCGCAGATCTGCTCGCTTACTCCGTCGGCCGTCTCGCAGCAGTTGACTCAGTTGGAAAGAGAGGTCCGCACTCCGCTGTTCATCCGAGACGGCAGGCGACTGAGGTTGACCGAAGCCGCCAACATCCTGGTGGAGCACACCGAACGCATCCTGACCGAGCTGGAACAGGCTCACGCCGAGGTGGCGGCGCTCGGCCGCAGCATCGCCGGCACGGTGCGTCTCGCCGCGTTCCCCAGCGCGGCGGGCGCCATCGCCGCGCCGGCGATCGCCGAATGTCAAGCGGCCCATCCCGACCTGCGCAGACTCCTCGACGAGGACGAGCCCGAGCAGAGGCTTGTGGACCTCAGGGC
>JBOGDN010000690.1:0-10992 GCA_050742995.1 Stackebrandtia sp.
GGCTTGCCGCGCCCGTTTTCCTATGCCCGCGGCTCCAGACGCACCACAAGCGACTTGCTGACCGGCGTGTGCGATCCCTTCGCGGTGCTGTCAAGCGGCACCAGCGGGTTGGCTTCGGGGAAGTACGTCGCCGCGCAGCCGCGGGCGATCGGATAGGCGACGACGCGGAAGTCCTCGACGCGGCGGTCTGCTCCGTCGCGCCACTCGCCGACGATGTCCACGCGGTCGCCGTCGGCCAGGCCGAGCGCGGCGAGGTCGTCGGCGTGGGCGAACACCACGCGCCGCCCGTTCTTGACGCCCCGGTAACGGTCGTCGAGGCCGTAGATCGTGGTGTTGTACTGGTCGTGGCTGCGCAGCGACTGCAGCAGCAGCCGTCCGGCCGGCACCTCGAGCACCGAAAGCGGGTGCGCGGTGAACTTGGCCGTGCCGTCGTCGGTGGCGAAGCGCCGCGCGTCGCGCGGCGGGTGCGGCAGCGTGAAGCCGGGCCCGCGCAGCCGCCGCTCGTAGTCCTCGAACCCGGGCACCACGGCGGCGATGGCCTCGCGCACCGACCGGTAGTCCTCCTCGAAGGACTTCCACGGCAGTCCGTCGCCGAGCAGGGCGCGGCCGAGCCGGGCGACGATCGCCACCTCGCTGAGCAGGAACGGCGACGCCGGCCGCAGCCGCCCGCGCGAGGAGTGCACGCAGCTCATCGAGTCCTCCACCGACACGAACTGGTCTCCGGAGGACTGCAGGTCGCGTTCGGTGCGGCCAAGGGTCGGCAGGATCAGGGAGACGCGTCCGGGCACGACGTGCGAACGGTTCAGGGTCGTGGAGATGTGGACGGTGAGGCGGCAGCCGCGCAGCGCCTCTTCGACCACGGAGGTGTCGGGGCCCGCGGCGGCGAAGTTGCCGCCAAGCCCGACGAAGACCTTGGCCCGGCCGTCGCGCATCGCGCGGATCGCGTCGACGGTGTGCATCCCGGGCTCGCGCGGCACCTTGATTCCAAAGTGCTCCTCCAGCCGCGGCGTCCACGGCGGAGGGATCTCCCAGATGCCCATGGTCCGGTCGCCCTGCACGTTGCTGTGGCCGCGCACCGGGCACAGGCCCGCGCCGGGCCGGCCGATCATGCCGCGCAGCAGCTGCACGTTGACGATCTCCTGGATCGCGGCGACGGCGTCGCGGTGCTGCGTGAGCCCCATGGCCCAGCAGACGATCGTGGCGTCGCTTTCGGCGAACATCCGCGCCGCGTCCACGATCTCCTCGCGGGTCAGGCCGGTGGCGCGCAGCACGAGATCCCAGTCGAGTTCGCGCGCGGCATAGGCGTCGAAGCCGGACGTGCTCTGCGCGACGAACTCCTCGTCGACGGCGTCCCATTCGCGCAGCAGCGCCCCGATCGCGGCGAACAGCGCCTGGTCTCCGCCGATGCGCACCGGCAGGTACGCGTCGGCCAGGGACGTGCCGCCGCCCACGACGCCCTTGACGGTCTGCGGGTTTTTGAACCGCATCAGCCCGGCCTCGGGAAGCGGGTTGACTGCGAGGATCTTCGCGCCGTCCTGTTTGGCCTTTTCCAGGGCCGAAAGCATCCGCGGGTGGTTGGTTCCGGGGTTTTGGCCGACGACGACCAACAGCGACGCGCGGTAGACGTCCTCGAGCGTCACCGAGCCCTTCCCGATGCCGATCGTCTGCGAAAGGGCCACGCCTGACGACTCGTGGCACATGTTGGAGCAGTCCGGGAGGTTGTTGGTGCCGTATGCCCTCGCCAGCAGCTGGTAGGCGAACGCGGCCTCGTTGGAGGTGCGTCCGCTGGTGTAGAACAGCGCCTCGTCGGGGCTGTCCAGATCACGCAGGGTTTCGGCGAGCAGGTTCAGCGCGTCCCCCCACGAGATGGCCTCGTAGCGGTCGGCGTCTTCGCGACGCACCATCGGGTGGGTGACGCGTCCGGAGCGTCCCAGCCGGTGGTGGTCCCAGGTCGCCAGCTCTGAAATCGAGTGCGTCGCGAAGAACTCGGGGTCCACGCGGTGTTTGGTGGCTTCCTCGGCGACGGCCTTGGCGCCGTTTTCGCAGAACTCCGCGCGGGCGCGGTGTTCCGGCTCGGGCCACGCGCAGCCGGGGCAGTCGAACCCGTCGACCTGGTTGATCCGCAGCAGCGCACGGCTGCCACGCGCCACGCCCGGCTTGCCGAGGGCGTAGCGCAGCCCGGTGACGACGCCGGGAATGCCTGCGGCGACCTGCTTCGGCGGGTTCACCGCGACGTCGTCTTCGTCGTTGTGTTTCATCACCACCACGGTACGGCTCATACGGCGAATGTGGGCGCGAGGCGGCGCTCAATCGCACCCGCGGCAGCACGCCGTAACGACCGTTAATGCGCGATGGGTAATGTCAGCCGGTGTGGACGACGACAACGCACCAGATTTGACCGCCAAAGTCTCCGCCGCGTGGCGAGACTTCACCGCGGCGCTCGCCGAAGCGCTGCCGGAACTCCCCGTCGGCGCCGATCTGGCTCTCATTCTCGATCCCACCGCCTCGGGCACGGGGAACGCGGTTTACGACATCTCGCTGAGCGTTCCCGGCGACGACGAGATCCGCGCCGACGCGACGAGCAACGCCACCTTGCCCGAGGCGGCGCAGCTGGGACGCACCGCGGTGGGACAGCTGGTCGCGCTGGGGTGGCAGCCTCCCGGCGTCCTCGACGGCTCTGTCGAGCGGTTCGGTCTGCACATCGAGCCCGATCAGGCGGAGCTGCTGGCGACGATCGTCTCCCGCACCATGCGCGACGTCTACGGCGCCCCGCACCCGGCGTTTTTGACCTACGACTACCAGGCCGGCGACGGCGTGACGTCCGGCGACCTGGTGCTGGCGCCGGCGCGTCCGGCGCCGGCGGTCACCGTCGAGGACGAGTCGTCTGAGGTCGTGTTGTCCGACGCCGGTCCGCTCGCCGACGTGGTGACCACTGTGGTCGCCGCTTTGCTGCACACCACCCCGGGTCACTTGGCGGTCGACGACAACGGCGAGATCAGCGTGCGTTCGGGCTCGGCCATGGTGTTCATCAACCCCACCGAGCATCCGGCGGTCGTCGACGTCTACTCGCCGCTGCTGACGGAGGTCGACCCCACCGAGCGGCTGTACCGCGAGCTTTCGGAGCTGACGCGGCGGCTTCCCATCGGGCGGCTCTACTACGCCGACGGCACGATCTGGGCGTCGGTTCCGGTGTACGGGCGGGATTTCCAGCCGCGACACCTCATGCTGGCCGTCGAGTCGATGACGCGGCTCGCCGACGATCTCGACGACCGGCTGCAGCAGAAGTTCGGCGGCCGCAGGTTCTTCGACCAGAAGAGCCTGCCGACGTCCCCAGAGGACCCGCCCACGGGAATGTACCTGTAAAGCGAGCGGACGAACGCGCCCCGCCCGCCGTCCCCCAAACGGCTCTGTCCACTGCGGCTTTTCCACATCGTGACAGTTGTCCACAGGCGCGGGCGCGCAATTTGCCGGGAGCGCTCCCAAAAAGATAAGCTAAAGCCAGAGGGGAGGTGAATCTCTTGACGTCCGGTCATTTCGCAGTTGGGTGACTTCTGCGATTGGGAGGACGGCAAAGATTCATTGGCCGGTGACCCGGGCGGTCGTTCACGGTGGTGAATCGGGCCTGTGGAGAGTCGGTGCTGCGGCCCATCGGTGCTGCGGGCTGCGGGCTGCGGGCTGCGGGCTGCCGGCTGCGGGCTGCGGGCTGCGGGCTGCGGGCTGCGGCGAGTCTGCTCAGCGGCCGTCCATCGGGCCGAACACGGCCAGCGCGTCCACGTCGCTGTTTCGCGCGCGCACGTACTCGTCGGCCCAGGCGGCGGCGTCGGCATAGCCGGACTCCGCGGCGACGCGGGCGCAGGCGTCGTCGTAGTCGAACTCGGTGCGGCGCAGCGCCACGCCGGGGCCCAGCAGCGCCCAGTGCGCTCCAGCGCGCCCGTAGGGCATGCCGACGCTGCCGGGGTTGGCGATCAGCACTCCGCGCACGGTGCGCACGTAAGGCATGTGCGTGTGCCCGCACACCACCGCGTCGACGTCCGCGTCGAGCCCGCCGAGCACCTCGTCCCAGCGCGCGACACGCGAGTCGACCAGCGCCACCTCCTCGTCGTCGCGCGGCGTGGCATGGCAGAACAGCACCTCGCCGAGGCCGTCGACGCGCAGCCGCGCCGTCTTCGGCATGCGCGTCAGCAGCTCCAGCTGGTCGTCGCGCAGCTGCTCAGCGGCCCAGGGGGCGATGGGATCCGGGATCTTGATGTCCTTGCCCTGCCTGGACTCGATCAGCTCCCGCTCGCCGTTGCCGCTGACCCACACCACCCGCTCGCCCAAGGCGCTCAGCGCGTCCAGGGTCTCCACAGGCTGCGGGCCGGCGGCGATGTCCCCGGTGACGACGATCTTGTCGGCGTCCCGGACGTCGGGTTCGGCAAGCGTCGCCTCCAAAGCGGGCAGGACTGCGTGAATGTCGGACAGGACCGCGACGCGCTTCATCATGGCTCGACGCTAGCCCGCGACCGCGTCCGCGCCGCCGGAATTTCGCGCTCGGCGATGTTCGCTCACGGCTCAACCGCCACAGTGCGGGCAACCCAGTTTGCGACACGCCGAGCCGGCCCGTAAGATAGTCGCGCTGATGCTGTCAGCCGTAGGGGCGTGGCGCAATTGGAAGCGCATCGGTCTCCAAAACCGAGGGTTGCAGGTTCGAGTCCTGTCGCCCCTGCCACATAGGAAGCCCTCCACCAGCGAAAACACGGCGGTGGAGGGCTTCGTCTATCCCAGGTGGTTCTTCACGGCTCAATCCCAGTCGCAGGTCGCGGGGTCTGACGGGGCGTCGGCGGCCAGCGCTCGGCCCAGGTTCCATGACAGCGGGCCGTCGGCGTCGAAGTCGGACATCCTGCAGAACACGTAATCGCGATCCTCGGCGGGAAGGGTACTCAGCGCCGGCGCCGCGTCGGCCGACAACGTCGACAGGTAGTCCAGGTCCAGGCGGCCGGTGGTCTCGGCGCGGGCGATGTTCTGCTCGGCGATCAGCACGTCCGGATTCGTCGACGCGAGCCCCAGCAAGACGGCGGCGCCGGTGGCCGCGACGGCCCGAGGCAGCCAGCTGGCGCGCAGCCGCCATCCGCATGCCAGGACGAACACGAAGATCGCGGCGAACCACAGCTCCACGGCGAACACCCACACCCGCAGCCTGGTGAGCCCGTACGCCTGCGAGTACAGGTTCATGCGGTGCAGCGCCGAAGCCACCACCACAAGAGACAAGACGCACAGGGCGCCGAGGAGCAGCCGCAGCAGCAGCCGGTCGGCGCGGGTGGCGCGCGGGGCTTTCCAGGCGGCGATCGCGATGACCAGCATGGTCAGCGCGGCGACCGCGCTCAGCTGCCAGAAGCCGCTGCGGGCGTACTCGGCATATGTGAGTCCGGAGGTCTCCTTGACGTAGGCGTCGCCGCCGAAGAACGCCCTGGCTTGGACGGCGACGAACACCGCGAACAGGGCGTTGAGCACGCCAAGCGGGATTGTCCACTCCAGCCGGGACACCGGCTTGGCGGCCGGCACGTCGGCGGCGTCGAAACGGGGTCGGGTGACCGCGACATAGCCACACAGGCACACCGCGGCGAACAGGACCATGGCCGTCAACAGCCGGCCGACGGCTATGTCGACGCGCATCTCGGGCACAAATGTCGACAGCAGCCGGGCGAAGGTCACGTCGGCCGCGGCGAACAGCCCGCCGAACACGACAAGCAGCAGCACAGTGACGCCGACGGTGCCCAGGCTCCGGGTGTTGACGCCGCCGGGCCTGTCGAACAGCCGCTTGAAACCCCTGGCGGTCCACAGCGTCGCCCCAAGCAGTCCCAGCGGAGCGCCGACCGTGGCCAGGAACATTCCGGTGAATCGGCGCGGCGGCACCAAGGCCGCGACGGTGAGAACCACCGCTGCCGCCGCGCACAGTCCGACGACCCAGCCGGCGTCTCGGACGGCCGCCACGCTCCACAGCGCCGACACCAAGGCCGCGCCGGCCAGGCGCGTCGCGAGCTGCCGGGAACCGCCGTGCGCCAGCGGCAGCAGCACCGATCCGATGCCGGCGACCGACAGCCCCAGGCCGATTCCGTCGGTGTTGACCAGGGAAATCGCTCCCAGGATCGCGACGGCCATCCCCGGCAGGAGCAGCAGGGCCGGTGCGCCGGATTCGACGCCGATCCACCAGCCGCCGATGTCGAACTGTCTTGGCCAGGCGAACGGGGCGGTGCGCGGGCGATGAGCCGTCGCCGGAAGCGGCGGGGCGATCTCTCGGGGAGGCGAGACGGGCTCGTCAGGCGTGTGCATTGTCGACATTTGCTTCTTCCTGTTCGGAGGGAAGGGAGACGCGGATGGCGCAGCCGACCCGGCTGTCGGCCACGGAGATGTGTCCCCCGTGCAGTTCGACGATCCAGCGGGCGATCGCCAGGCCCAGCCCGGTGCCGCCGTCTCCGGGAGGTCGTTCGCCCCTGGTGAATCGTTCGAAGACCCTGGCGCGATCGCCCGGAGCGATCCCGGGTCCTTCGTCGGCGACCTCGAGTTCGAAACGGCCGCCCCGCTGCCGCGCCGACACCGTGACAGTCCCGTCAGGACTGTTGTGTCGTATCGCGTTGGCCAGCAGGTTGGCCGCCACCTGGTGCAGTCTCTCGACGTCCGCGTAAGCGGTCATGCCGTCGGGCACGTCGATCCGGGTGTGAGCGGCGCTGTGGAACGTCGCTTCAGCGATCGCCTCTTCCACAAACGGGCGCACCTCGAACCGGGTGCGCGACAGCGGGGTGTCGCCGGCGTCCAGCCGCGACACGTCAAGCAGCTCGACCACCAGCCGCCCCAGCCGATCGGTCTGGGCCACCGCCGCCCGCAGCGCCTGCGGGCTGGGTTTGGCGACGCCGTCGGCCAGGTTCTCCAACATCGCCTGCAAAGCGGCGACCGGAGTGCGCAGCTCGTGCGAGACGTTGGCGACGAGTTCACGGCGCTGGCGGTCGGCGGCGGCCAGGTCGGCGGCCATCTGGTTGAACGCCTCCGCCAGCTGCCCCACCTCGTCGCGGGAGGTGGCGCGCACGTTCACCGTGTAGTCGCCGCGCGCCATGGTTCGGGCCGCCGCCGTCATCTGCCGCAGCGGCGAGGTCATGCCGTGTGCCAGCACCTGTGAGGTCAGCAAGGCCGCGATCGCGGCGATCACGGTGGTCTTGGGCGGCAGCCAGCCCAGTCCCAGCCACAGGACGCACAGGCCGGCGCCGCCCGAGCCGAGCAGCAAAATGCCCACTTTGATCTTGAGGGACCCGATGAAGTCCAGCGGACGCGGCAGCAGATCCATTCCCCTGCGGAGCAAGGCGCTCACTGTCCGACCTCCAGGGCGTAGCCGACGCCGTGGACGGTGCGGATCAACTCGGCGCCCAGCTTGCGGCGCAGCGCCTTGACGTGGCTGTCGACGGTGCGGGTTCCGGTTCCTTCGGCCCAGCCCCACACCTCCGACAGCAGCTGCTCTCGGGAAAGGACCGAGCCGGGGCGGTCGGCAAGACAGATCAGCAAGTCGAACTCGGTGGCGGTGAGGTGGATCTCCGCGTCGCCCTGGCGAACCTTGCGGGCGGCGCGATCCACGGACACCTCGCCCAGCTCGACGACGGACTCCTCGGGCTCCGGCGGCCGGTAACGCTCGACCCGGCGCAGCAGCACCCTCACCCGAGCGGTGAGCTCGCGCATGCTGAACGGCTTGGTCAGGTAGTCGTCGGCGCCCACTCCAAGACCCACCAGCATGTCGTTCTCGTCGTCGCGGGCGGTCAGCATCAGCACCGGAACCGGTCGCCTGGCCTGCACGCGACGGCACACCTCCAGGCCGTCCATGCCCGGCAGCATCACGTCCAGGACGATCAGGTCCGGGCGGAACCGCGCGTCGGCGTCCACCGCGGCCGGGCCGTCCGCCGCGATTTCCACGGCGTAGCCCTCGGAACGCAGCCGGGCGGCCGTCGACTCGGCGATGACGGGCTCGTCTTCGACCACCAAGATGCGCCACCCCTGGTCGTCAACTCGGTTAACTGTCACGTTTGCGAATCTACGGAACGGGGATGGAGATACGCGTCAGACGACGTGAAGGTTTTGTGGAGATCCCGGCGCGGCGCATAGAGACTCTAGGGTTATGGACGTCGTGATGCTCATCGTCTCTGTCGCCGCCTTCGCCGTCGCGGCCTGGCTTGGCTGTTACCTGCTCGCCCGCGACGCCCGCAAGCCGCTGTTGCGACGCATGTCGGCCGGCCTGCTCGGTTACGCGCTCGCGATCGCGTGCCTAGACGTGCCCGTGCTTGGCACGGCGCTGCTCGGCGTGCCCGCGGTGGCGTGGACCGGAGTGCTGCTGCGGCTGCCGGCGGACCGGTCCGCTTCCCGGCAGGACGTGTGGTGGCTGCGGGTTTACGTGCCGGTCATGTCGGCGGCGTTGGCGGCGGCGTGGTCGGACGCGACCGCGTCGAAGGCCGCGGTGTTCGCGGTCCTGGCGGCCGGGCTGGGCGGGGCTTTCGCTTTGACGGCGCGGCGCCAGTTCGGGCGCGACCGCGCCGCCGGGCTTCTGCTGGCGATCACCGTGCTGCTCGCCCTGGGGATGGCGGCCCTGCTGCTCGGCCTCGAGGTGGGGCCGCCGACGCTGTGGCTGGTCGCCGTCGGCGTCGATCTCGTCGTCTTCGGCCTGATCGTCGCCTGGTACGACGCGCTGGACGAGGGTCAGCGCCTGCGCGCGGACATGCTGCGGTCGGCCGCTGCCGCCGCCGCGACGGCGTCGCTGTTCGGCGGGCAGGTCGCGTTGGCCATGATCGTCGGACCCGGCGACACCGGCGTGCTCGTCGCGCTTTTGTACGGCTGTGTGGGCGGCGCGATCGCCGTCCAAGTCCTCGCCGCCCCGCTGCAGCGAATCGCCGACCGCGTCGCCTTGCCCGAATCGGTGCGCCGCGACCGCGCCGAACTGCGCGACGCCGTCGACGCGCTGCCCCGCAGGGGTTCGCTTTTGGACGTCGACGACGCCGAGTTCGCGAGGCTGACCCGTCGGGCGCTCAGCAACTACGCCGAACTGGGGCGTCTCGTCTCCAGCCCCTTGACCGCGCTGCCGGTCATCGACGAGCGGCTGGCCGCCCGCCGGGCCGACGACCTGCCGCTGGAACGCGCCGCGGAGCTCAAGTCGCTGCTGCGCGAGTCGATCGCGCGCCTCAAACCCGAGGGGGACTTCGGCGTCAACGACGAGTGGCGACATTACAACTCTTTGTACTATGTGTACGTAGTAGGTCTGCGTCCCTACAATCAGCGCGCCCGTCACGCCGGACTCAGTCCGGACGCCCGCAAGGCCCTGGAGTGGTTTCGCACCGCAGTTCCGCAGCGGTCGCTGCACAACTGGCAAAACGCCGCCGCCCGTCTTGTCGCCGACGCCTTGCGCGGCCGTGCAATGTCCAAGTGACTGACGTCACGCCGCGAGTCGCCGATCTGGCAGCGTGTGGCAGTGCGCGGCATATACGTGGCAGCGTTTCGCGGGCAGCGTCGAGGTCGTCAACCCGACCGCTTTCACGAAAGGCATGACGATGAGCGCTGCGACTTCTGCACACCACACGACTTCGACCTCGACCGCCGGAGGCGACGCGCTGCTGCGACTGGCGCTGCGTCTCGACGCGGTCGCCACCGGCGCCCTCGGCTTGGGGCTTGCCGTCGGCGGCGGCCTCGTCGACTCGCTGCTCGGCATTCCGGCCGCGGCGCTTCACGGCGTCGGCGCCTTCTTCGTCGTCTACGCGATCGCGCTCGGCGCGCTGTCGACGCGTCGCACGATCAACCGCAACGCGGCGCGGGCCGTCGTCGCCGTCAACGCGGTGTGGGTTCTCGACAG
Source organism: Stackebrandtia sp. (assembly GCA_050742995.1). Lineage (GTDB taxonomy): Bacteria > Actinomycetota > Actinomycetes > Mycobacteriales > Micromonosporaceae > Stackebrandtia. The sequence goes on from JBOGDN010000690.1 coordinate 9,854, forward strand.
CGTCGTGGTCCTCGGCGCCGGGCTCTGGTCTTTCACCGCGATCGGCACGGCGGCGTTCGTCGCCGTCGCCGCCGCGGTCGCCGGGTTCGCCGCGGTCCAGTTTCTGGGGCTGCGTCGCATGGCCTGACTCCTCGCCCCGGCTGTCTCCGCATCGACGTCGGGGGCAGCCGGTTATTCGTCGCGGCGCCTGGCAGGCGAGCCGTACCCTGTGGCGGTGACCTACCCGCAGTACGACTACAACGGCCAGCCCGGCACGCCGCAGCAGCCTCAACCTCAGTGGGCGCTGCAGCCTGCGTACGGAGCCCAGCCGATGTACGGCGGCCAGCCGCAGTACGGCGTTCCGTCGGCGTATCCTGCCGGTCCGCCGAACCAGCAGGAGATGTCCGACGCGGCGGCGGCCAACTATCTCGGGCTGGTCGGCTGGATCGGGCCGTTGATCTATCGCTTTACAAAAGGCGACAAGTCCCTTTTCGTCAAGGACAGCGCGACGGCGGCGCTGAATTTTCAGATAACGATGGTCATCTACTCCACGGGCTCGCTGCTCGTGGGGTGCGGTCTTACGATGATCATCGCCATCGCCATCGGCGCCGGGGGAGGCAGCGGCGCCGGGGCCGGGATTTTCATGATGCTGTCCTGGCTTCTCATGATGGTGGTCGTCGTGGGCTTGAGCGCCTGGTCGATCGCGGCGTGCTGCATCGGCGCCTCTCACTCCAAGCGCGGACAGATCTACCGCTTCCCGGGGTCCTTCCGGTTCGTCAAATAGGACGCGGTCAGGCGCGGATCCGGGGTTCGTCGGCGTCGCCGTCGGACAGCGGGAACTCCAGCTCGTCGGGGTCGGCGAGGACGTCGACGAAGGCGACTCGCAGCCGGCCGTGCGCGTCGCGCTCGAACAACGTCGACTCGCCGAGCCGGTGGGTCACGATCTCCCCGCCGATCGAGACGACGAATCGCGCGGGCACGCTTCCGTCGCGGGCGCCGGGGGCGAAGTCCAGGGTGTAGACGGGTTCACTGCCGGGCGTCGCCCCGTACTCGGCGACCTGGGCGAACCACTCGCCTAGCGCGGCCTGCTGCGCCAGGAGCGCGGCGCGGCGGTCGCGAAGCCTCGAGGGCGCCTCTTCCCGGTCTTCGGCGTCTATTCG
>JBOGDN010000691.1:0-3866 GCA_050742995.1 Stackebrandtia sp.
GACTTTGTCTGGGCAATAAAAATCGCCCGCGTGCAAAGACGCACGGGGCGAGCGCACCGTTGGGTGACAACGGTGCGCTATGTAAGTACTACGACAGCCCCGAGCGCGCGGAGGTTGTCCGCGGTCGGGTGAAGAATTCGCTGCCAAGCCACGCGGTAAGCGTGCCTCAGCGGGACCTGGAATGTCAAATCGTCCCGTATGTCGAGACACGGCGAGTTCCTGAACGGTGACTAAGGGGAGCCGGTTTCAGGACTCGATGGCGAGCGTGGACTGCTGGTAAATCTCGCTTTCGCGCAGCAGCAGCGCGTCGATGTCGGAGGTGGGCAGCGGGCGGGCGAGCAGATAGCCCTGCACCAGGCCGCAGCCGGCCTGCTGCACCACGTCGAGCTGGGCCTGGGTTTCCACGCCCTCGGCGATCGTCGCCAGCCCAAGCCGCTCGCCGAGACGCACCACCACGTCGGCGAGGGGCGCGGCGCCGTCGTCGCTGCCGGCGATGAGGTCGCGGTCGATCTTGAGGATGTCGACGGGCAGGCGGTGCAGCTGCCCCAGCGAGGAGTAGCCCGAGCCGAAGTCGTCGAGGGCGATGCGCACTCCGGTGCCGCGCAGCGCGCCGAGCTGCGCGGTCAGCACGTCGATGTCCTGCGCGACGTCTTGCTCGGTGACCTCGACGACCATTTTAGACGGGGGCACGCCCCGCTCGAGCAGCGCCTGCGCCAGCGCCTTGGCGAAGTGGGGCGAGTTGAGCTGCCGCGGCGACAGGTTCATGGAGATCCAGGCGGCGTGGCCGGCCGTGCGCCAGGTCGCCAGCCGCTCGGCGATGGTCCGCAGCGTCCATTCGGCGAGGATCTCGCCGAGACCGGCTTCTTCGACGACGGGGATGAACTCCACCGGGGACACCTGGCCGAGGACCGGGTGGCGCCAGCGGATCAGGGCCTCGGCGCCGGCGACGCGCCGCTGCGGCAGCGAGATCACCGGCTGGTACACGAGGGTCAGCTCGCCGCGGGTCATGGCGCCGTGCAGCTCCTGCTCGAGCACGCTGCGGCGCATCAGCTTCCGCTCGAAAGAGGCGTCGTAGGCCTCGATGCGGTTCTTACCCTGCTGTTTGGCCGCCCGCAGCGCCAGATCGGCGTTGCGCAGGAGCGACTCCACGTCGTCGGCGGTGGCGCAGCCGGCTATTCCCATGCTTGTGGACAGGAACACCGCGGCGCGGCCCTCGAACCGGTACGGCTCGGCCAGAACGTTGAGCAGCCGCTCGGCGACGTCGCCGGCCTCCTCGGGACCGCACCACAGCAGCACCGCGAACTCGTCGCCGCCAAGCCGCGCCGCCACGTCAGTGGGCCGCAGGCTGCGACGCAGCCGCTCGGCCATCTCCACCAGGACGGCGTCGCCGATGTCGTGGCCCCGGGTGTCGTTGATGTTCTTGAAACCGTCGAGGTCGATCGCCAGCAGCGTGCACGGCATGGAGCCGCCGGCCACGTCCGACTCCAATGTGCGCAGCAGCGCGCGGCGGTTGGAAAGCGACGTCAACGCGTCGGTGTAGGCCAGTTTGGCGAGCTCCCGCTCCAGGGCGCGGCGCTCGCCGACGTCGCGGGTGTGCAGCACCAGGCCCTGCACTTGCGGCACGTCGCGCTGATCCGCGACTGTGGACTCGGTCTCGCGCCACTGTCCCTCTGCGTCGCGTATGCGCGCGTCGATGCGGATTCGCCTGCCCGGCTCGCCTTCCACCATGTCGGCGAGCTGGCGGTCCGCCGTGGCCGCGTCGTCGGGGTGGACGAGCTCGGTGAAGGCGGCGCCGACGAAGCCGCGACGATCCGATTCGGACATCCAGGAGTCCGGCGCCGCCTGCCAGCGCACCCGGCGGTCCGCGTCGAGCACGGTCGTGACGTCGGAGGATCCGGCCACGATGGATCGGAAGTACGCCTCCCGGTCGGCGAGGACCGCCGCGTAGCGTCGCACGTCGATGCGGGCGAGCACCTGACGCGTGGCAAGCACCGTGACCACCGCGAGCGCGAGCAGGATCACGTCGATGCCAAGCGGCCCGTGCTCGAAGCCGTGGTACACCGCGACGCCGGCGGCCACGACGGCCGCCAAGACGGTGGTGGTCACGTCGGTGCGGGGCAGGGGGACGGCCAGTCTCGGCCCGGGGTGCCGGCGGGCGGTCCACGTCGCGCCGGCCCCGGCGAGGCAGCCAACGCCCCACGTCGCCGCCAGGGCGGCGCCGGCCGACGCCGAGTAGTCCAGGCTCGCTCCGGCCACGAGCAGGGTGTACGTCACCATGACCGTGCTAGAGCTCGACACAAGCAGCAGGCAGCGACGACGGTGCACGGTCGCCCGGATCGTGGCCACGGCGCCGACCCCGACGACTCCGGCGGCCACAGCCGCCGTGAGCACCAGGAGGTAGTGCCGCTGCAGCGCCTCGACAGACCAGCCGAACGGCATGGCCGCCACCCAGCCGGCGAAGACGAGGCAGCCGGCGATGAACATTCCGTCGAGCGCGCGGCGGACTCGCGAAGCGGGCGTGGCCGGATGGTCGGGACACGACACCAGGGTCACCGTGAACACGGCGGCCGCGGCCACGCCGCACCCGGCGAGGATTTCGACGGCGTGGGCCTCGCCGCCGATGACGGACGCGGCCGCGCCGAAGGCGATCGTTCCCACGGCCACGCCGAAGCGGCGGTACGGGGAGCGGGCGGCGCGGGTGGGCAGCGGAGTGCCGACGCACCACATCGCCACCGCGGCGGCCGCCGCGACCGTGGCCGAGACGGCGACCCACAGGCCCGTCGACTCGGTTCCCAGGGCTAGTACGCGCCACAGGCCTACCGCCAGGGCGGCGCAGAAGATTCCGGCCAGTCCCGCGACGAGCAGTAAAGTGCTCGCCCGTTGCCGGGAACTAAGGGGGTGCACGGTTACAAGCCTGCCATCATTGGGTGACCTTTCTCTACGCTCCCACCTGGTGAGAATTCAGGGGCCGGCGGCGGGGCGGGGCCGCGAGGGCGCGCGACGGGAAACGGGGTTCTCATGCATGTCCTCAACTCATTCGACGCGACGGTAGGCGCCGTGGCTCGCCGAGGTCGTCATGGACGCGTACGCGCGCAGCGCCGCGGACACCGAACGCTTGCGATGTCGCGGGGTGAACGGCTTGTCGCGCTTGTCCTCGGCGACGCGGCGGGCGTCGAGCTCCTCGTCTGACACCAAAAGCGCGATGCGCCGGGCCGGGATGTCCAGCTCGATCTCGTCGCCGTCGGCGATCAGGCCGACGGTTCCGCCTTCGGCGGCTTCCGGCGAGATGTGCCCGATCGAAAGCCCGGAGGTGCCCCCGGAGAACCGGCCGTCGGTGATCAGCGCGCAGGCGCGTCCCAGGCCCCTGCCCTTCAAGAAGGACGTGGGGTGGAGCATCTCCTGCATGCCGGGGCCGCCTCGCGGACCCTCGTAGCGGATCACGACCACGTCGCCGGCGACGACGTCCTTGTTCAATATCCCCGTGACCGCGTCCTCTTGCGACTCGAACACCTTGGCCGGACCCTTGAAGCGCAGGTTTTCCTCGGGCACGCCCGCGGTCTTGACCACGCAGCCCTCGGGCGCCAGGTTTCCGAAGAGCACCGCGAGACCTCCGTCGGCGCTGTAGGCGTGCTCGACCGAACGCACGCAGCCCTCGGCGGAGTCGACGTCCAGGCTGGACCATCGATTCGCCGTCGAGAACGGCTCGGTCGTGCGCACGCCGCCCGGCGCGGCGGCGAACAGCTCGAGCGCCTCGGGCGCGGGTTCGGGGCCGCGAATGTCCCAGCGGCTCAGCCATTCCTCGAGCGACTCGCTGTGCACGGCGCGCACGTCGGCGTGCAGCTTCCCGCCCCGGTGCAGCTCCCCCA
>JBOGDN010000692.1:0-4067 GCA_050742995.1 Stackebrandtia sp.
GAGTTAATAGATGCGAAAGACACGCGCTATCACAGCCGGTGTGCTGTCCGCCGTCCTTGCCGGCGGACTGGCCTCAGCATGCTCGGGCGGCGAGGACGACAGCGAGACGATCGACGTCTGGATCGGCTTCACCGACTACCGCTTGGACTGGGCCAAGGAACGCGCCGCGGAGTTCAACGAGAAGCACGAGGACTACACCGTCGAGATTCGGGGATTCGACGCCTACGAGCCCCTGATTCAGGCCACCGAGGCGGCTGTCGAGGAAGGCAACCCGCCCGCGGTCGTGCAGTACTTCGAGGCCGCCACTCAGGAGGCCCGCGACTTCACCGACGCCAACGGGGACCCCCTGTTCGTGTCCGTCGGGGAGGCCATCGGCGACCGCGAGGAGATCCTCGGCGAGCCCGTGGTGCTCGACGACATCGTCAAGGCCCCGACGGACTACTACACCGTCGACGGCGAGTTCCTTTCCATGCCCTGGAACACCTCGACGACCGTGTTCTACTCCAACAAAAAGATGATGGACGAAGCCGGCATCGAAAAAGCCCCGCAGACCTGGGACGAGATCGACGCGGCGTGCGACAAGATCGCCAAGCTGAAAGACGGCCCGGAGAACTGCATCACCTGGCCCAACCACGCCTGGATGCTCGAACAGTCGGTGGCGCAGATGGGCGGCCTGATGGCCGACAAGGACAACGGCCGCTCCGGCCGCGCCGAGGAGGTCTACGTCGACTCCGAAGAGATGATGACCTACGTGAACTGGTGGGCCGACCTCGCCGAGGACGGCCACTACGTCTACACCGACAAGCAGCAGGACTGGGAAGGCGTCGTCAACGCCTTCACCAGCCAGAACACGGCGTTCCTCAGCACGTCCTCGGGCGACGCCTCGCGGCTGGTCACCGACGGCAAGGAAGCCGGCTTCGACGTGGAAGTCACCCCCATGCCGCACAACGGCGACTACGAAAACCACGGCAACCTCATCGGCGGCGCCACGCTGTACCTGACCAACGGGCTCTCCGAAAAGAAGTCGGACAACGCCCTGGCGTTCATGCAGTACATCAACAACCCCGAAAACGCCGCGGACTGGCACAAGACGACCGGGTACATCCCGATCACCAACTCCGCCGTCGAGCTGCTTGAAGAAGAAGGCTGGTTCGACGAGAACCCGCACCAGCGCGTCGCCAACGAACAGCTCGACGCGGGCGACGGCACGCCGGAGTCCACCGGGGTGCTGCTCGGCGAGTTCGTGGCCATCCGCGACGAGATGACGCAGGCGATGGAGGACATCATCTCCTCGGGCGCCGACCCCGACGAGCGCTTCGCCGAAGCGGCCGAAAAGGCGCAGCAGCTGCTCGACGACTACAACGAACTGCACGTGGGCTGACGACGAAGTGTTCTATCCCTTGATGCTGCCGCTGTTCGCGGCGACAGCCCTCATCGGCGCGCTGGTCGGCCGGTCATATTGGCGTTCCGCCGGTATGACCGGCCTGACCGGCGTGATCGCCGGCGCCGCCGCCGGCGCGCTCGGGCCGCTGCTGACGATGGTCCCGATGCGCTCGTGCACCTTCGAGCCGGGCAGGACGGCCGCCGACATGGCCATCGGCGGCGTGGCCTTCGCCGTCGGCGCGGCCGTGGCGGTCGGGCTGACGTTGTGGATCGGCCGGGCGCTTTCACAGCCGGGCGGTCTGTCGCGACTGGACACCGAGGACAGAGCCGGAGTCTTCCAGACTCGCGGGGGCGTGCCGCTTTTGCTGCTGCTGCCCACGCTGGTGATCCTGGCGGTCTTCCTCTACTGGCCGCTGGCCGAGACGCTGCGGATGTCAACGCACAAGCTGCGCCGCGGCGCCCCGCGAGAGCCCTTCGTGTGCGTCGACAACTACACCGAGCTGCTTGGCCCCAGCCTCGAATGGTGGGCGGCGGCCCCGGTGTCGGCGCTGCTTGTCGTCGCCGTGGCGGCCTTCGTGGCCGGACGCGGCGAGCAGCCGTCGTCGATCACGCTTTCGGGCCCGGCTTCGGTGCTGCGCCGGCTGCGCGGCGCTTTGGCGGCGATCTCCGTCGTCGCCGTGGTCGCGTCGATGTTCGGGCCCGAGTACCGCCCGGTGTTCGTCAACACCATGATCCTCACCGCCGGAACGACGCTGCTGGCGCTGGCCGCCGGCCTGGCCATCGCGCTGCTGGTTTCGCAGCCGATTCGCGGCCGCGCGGTCTACCGGACGATGCTGATCTGGCCGTACGCGATCAGCCCGCCCATCGCGGGGATCCTGTTCTTCGTGATCTTCGACCCGATATCGGGCGTGGCCGGCCACGCCTGGGAGGCGATCACTCCGTGGGAGTTCCCGAACTTCCGCGGCGACCCCGTGCTGGCGCGGGTGCTGGTGATCGTCGCCAGCGTGTGGAAAGTGCTCGGGTTCACCATCCTGTTCTACATCGCGGGTCTGCAGAACGTCTCCAAGGAGATGTTGGAGGCCGCCAGCCTCGACGGCGCCGGCGCCTGGACGCGCTTTCGGCAGTTCACGCTGCCTTCGCTGGCCCCGATCACGTTCTTCCTGGTGATCACGACCGTGACGTACGCCTTCTTCCACGTGTTCGGCACGATCGACTACCTGACCGAGGGAGGACCGTCCGGCGCCACCACCGACGCCATGACGTCGATCGTGCAGACGGCGCACGTCCACGGCTCCTTCGGAGACGGCGCGGCCCACTCGATGGTGCTGTTCGCCATGATCCTGGCGGTGACCGCCTGGCAGTTCCGTTCCACCGGACGACGCATCACTTACGGCAGGTGAGGACGACTATGACCACTGTCGCCGACGAAACCCGCGACGAAGACGAAGCCGCGCCCGGAACCGAAGCGCCCCGCCGGCAAAGAGTGCGCAAGCGCAAGCGCCGCACCGCGCACATCCACATTGCGCTGACGCTGGTGTGCGCGCTGCTGTGCGGGCCGGTGCTGTACGCGATGCTGGCGTCGACGCAGACCAACGTGCAGCTGCTGAACTTCCAGCCGTACCCGGGAAGCTCGTTTCTGGAAAATCTGGACGTGGTCTGGAACCAGCGGGAACTCGGCTACTACATGCTGAACTCGACCCTCATGTCCGTGATCATCGCCGCGGGCAAGACGGTGACCGCGCTGCTTGCCGGGCTGGCCTTCGTCTACTTCCGCTTCCCCGGCCGCTGGATCGTGTTCTTCTTCGTGCTGATCACGCTGATGATGCCCACGGAGATCTCGATCCTGGCGCTGTTCCGGATCGTCGCCGACTTCGGACTCAACGGCGAGCTTTCCCTTGCCGGACTGACGATTCCGTTCCTGGCCACCGCGACGGGAGCGTTCCTGTTCCGGCAGCACTTCGCCAACCTGCCGGCCAACCTCTCCGAAGCCGCGCAGCTGGACGGCGCCAACCCGTTCCAGTTCCTGGTCCGGGTGCTGATTCCGGTGTCGTGGAACGTCATCGGAGCGTTGACGGTCATCGAGTTCCTCTACGGCTGGCACATGTACCTGTGGCCGCTGCTGCGCCGCGACGACGTGGTCCAGGTGGGCCTGGCGAGTCTGCAGCAGGCGGGAGAGGGACAGTCGTACGGGCCGCTGATGCTCGGCGCGGTGATCGCCTCGATACCGCCGATCCTGGTGTTCCTGTTGCTGCAGAAGCCGTTTATGAAGGGCTTCGCCATGACGCGCGACAAGTAGCCGTTTCCGCGACGTCCGAGTCACTGTAGGTAGTTAATATTTATTTACATTTTTCTATAGTTAGACCTTTCGTCTGAACTTGACGACCGATAGGCTGATCTGGTCCACCGCTTCGTACTGGTTGCCCGCCGGCGAAGCATGCCAGAAAGGCAAACCCCCGTGAACACTCGCAGATTTGTCGCCGGGATCAGCGCTGCCGCGCTGACCGCGGCAGGCGCGTTCGTGCTGGCCACAGCCGGCACGGCAGGCGCCGACGAGATCACAACGTTCGACGAGGCCCGCGACGAACTCGTCGGCCAAGTCGACCCCGCCGTCGTAGAGACCATGACCCAGCACTTTGGTCTCTCTGAAGACGCCGTCTACGACCGACTCGCCGTCGAAGCGGTAG
>JBOGDN010000693.1:0-1568 GCA_050742995.1 Stackebrandtia sp.
GTGGAACACACGCCGGAAAGACCCGACAGCCCGCGTCGGCAGCGCTCCGCGAAGCGTCGCAACGAGATCTTGCGCGCCGCCACGGACATCTTCGGCGCGCGCGGCTACCGCAACGGCTCGCTCGGCGAGATCGCCGACAAGGTCGGCATCACCCACGCCGGAATCCTGCACCATTTCGGTTCCAAGAACCAGCTGCTGCTCGAGGTGCTCGACTACCGCGACCGCGTCGACGACGTCGAGGACCTCGAAGGGCGTCACCCGCCCGAGGGAATGCCGCTTTTCCGCCATCTGGTGGAGACCGCGCGGCGCAACACCGCGCGCCCGGGCATCGTCCAGACCTACGCGGTGCTTTCGGCCGACTCGGTCACCGACAACCACCCGGCGCAGGACTACTTCCGCGACCGGTTCACCGGCCTGCGGGCGATGATCGCGGCCTCGCTGAAGCAGGTCTGCGACCCCGACGACATGCCGCCGGACTCCGACGTCGACACCGCGGCCTCGGCGATCATCGCCGTCATGGACGGGCTGCAGGTACAGTGGCTGCTCGACGACGTCAATGTGGATCTTCCCTACGCCACCGCTTTCGCAATCGACGCCATTTTGGCCGCGCTCGTCGCAAGACGCACCGGAGATCGACTGCGGTGAGCCGGGTCGAATTCACGCGATTCGCCGCCACCGGCTAACCTGCACTCCGCATGCTTCCGCCGCTTTGAGGAGAACGTCTATGCCCAAGCAGCTCAACCCGCTGCCGCCGTCCGCCAAGCGGGCACGGCGCGTGATCTGGGCAGAGGCGCTGGTGGCGGTCGTCATCGGCGCGTTGATCGTCGGCGCTCACTATGGCTTCAAGTCGTTCGTGCCCCAGCTGGTGGCCGACAACGTCTACCGCGCGGCCGCCGGTCTGGCCGCGGCGGCGCTGACGCTGACGCTGCTGACCGTCCTCATGCGCTACCAGTGGCGCTGGGTGTGGTGGCTGACCCTGCTGTCGCAGATCGGCATCGTGCTCGGGCTGCTGTGGGTGCTGCTGCAGGACTTCCCGTGGTACGTCACGCTGCCGTGCATGATCCTTCCGATAGCCGCGATGCCCCCGCTGTCGAATAAGGTGACCAGACGCTGGTTCAACAAATAGCCGAGGCGAATAAGGCAGTCCCGCCCGCGACCCTGAGGCCTTGAGATGTCCTTCCTGTCATCGTTCCGTTCCGACAATTCGGACAACTCTGATTCCGAGGTCCCGTCGGCCGTCAGAATCTCCCGCATCGTGATGTGGATTCAGGGCCTCGGGATGATCGTGCTGGCGGGCCTGTACGTCCAGAGCATCCTCAGCCTGCGCGGCCTGACCGGCGCCGAGCTGTCCAAGCGCTTCGACGGCGAGATCACCAGCCAAAGCGAGGTTTCCTACTCCAGCCTGTGGCTGGTGGCGGGCACGGCGCTGGTGATCGGCGTGACCCTGGCCTACTGCGCGTGGCAGCTGCCCACGCGCGCCCGCAGGATCCGGCAGACCGCCCTGGTCGCCGAGGGGATCTTCCTGGCGCTGGCGCTGGTCAGCGGCGGAGACCCCATCAGCTGCGTGC
>JBOGDN010000694.1:0-1769 GCA_050742995.1 Stackebrandtia sp.
CCATCGGTCCGTAATAGAACTTCAGCTGGGCGCCGGGCCGGCGAGTCGTCCGCGATGGAATTGGGGTCACGACATGCCAGCCTAAAAGGCGTGCGGCTCACACTTTGTGAGGGGGCGTGTTGCCGGCGGCGACGATGGCCCTGCGGATCGGAACCATCGCCAGCAGCGCGAACCCGACGACGAAAAAGACCAGCAGCCCGATGATCCCGGTGCGCATGCTTCCGGTGACGCTGACGACGACGCCGAACATCAGCGGGGCGATCCAGCTGGTGCCGCGGTCGGCGATCTGATAGATGCCGAAGTAGGCGGCCTCCCTGCCCTTGGGGATCAGTTGGCTGAACAGCGAACGCGACAGGGCCTGCGTGCCGCCCATGACGATCCCCAGCGCCACGCCCAGCCCCAGGAAAGCGCCCGCATTGTTCTCCGGCAGCCACCAGGCCGCCAGCACCACGCCCGTCCAACCGATCAGTCCGAGCAGGACCGTCCGTTTGGCGCCGACGACCGTGGCCAGGGCCTTCAACGACAGCGCGCCGACGAAGTTCACGAACTGGACTATCAGGATCGTCAACACGAGCGTGCCGGCGTCCAACCCCAGCTCCTGGTCGCCGTAAGTGGCCGCCAGGGCGATGACCGCGGAGATGCCGTCGCTGTACAGCAGGAACGCGGCGAGAAACAGCAGCGTGTACGGGTAGCCGCGCAGCTCCTTGAGCGTGCGCCCCAGCTGCCGGAAGCCCCCGGACCACACGCCCGACCCGGAGTCGACCGCCGCCGCGGGCGGCCTGTCGCGCAGCCGCGCCAGCGTGAACATCGTCCACCCGGTCCACCATAGACCGGTGGAGGCGATCGAGTACTGCACCACCGTGAGCTGGTCGACGTCGACGGCCTTGGCGATTTCGAGACAGACGAGGTTGAACGCCAGGAACGAGCCGCCGGCGAGGTACCCGAACGCCCAGCCGAGGCTCGACATCCGGTCGCGATCCTCGGACCTGGCCAGCTGCGGCAGGAACGAGTTGTACACCACCATGCTGCAGCTGTACAAAATGTTGGCGCCCAGGATCAGGCCGACCGCGGCCTGGTAGTCGCCGCCGTCGGCTCCGAAGAACACGAACGCGAAGATCATCGCCGCCCCGCCGAAGGCGAACAGCCCAAGCAGGCGGCGCTTGGACTCGGCCCGGTCGGCCATGGCCCCCACGATCGGCATCGCGATCACGGTGGCGAACACCGAAGCCGACACGGTGTACGCCCACAGCGACTCGATGGGAACGTCCAGCCACAGCAGGCTCACGCGCGTGTCGCCGCAGGCGTCCTCGTCGGGGTCGCAGCCGGCCGCGGTCCCGGCCAGCCGCGTCAGGTAGACGGTGCCGAGCACCGTCATCACGGTGGTGACGAACGGCTGGTTGCCCCAGTCGTACGCGTACCACGCAACGCGCTCTTTGCGCGTGCCCGGCTCGTCGTGTGCGATGGGCTCGCTGGTGTTGGCGGGCATCGGGCGTCCTGTCTATGTCGGTCAGGTAGGCCAGTGGCCTCGATCACGATAGACGTCGGCCAACACGTCGATTCGGTCGGTCATGATGCCGTCGACGCCCAGGTCGAGCAGTCGATGCATCTCGTCGGGATCGTCGACGGTCCACACGTGGACGTGCATGCCGATGCGGTGGGCGTGCGCGACGAAGCGCCGGTCGACCACCCGCAGCCCCGCGTACGACACCGGCGCCTGGGCGGCGCCCGCGCCCGGAACAAAGCCGCCGAGGCCGCGGCCCAGCCGCGAG
>JBOGDN010000695.1:0-6059 GCA_050742995.1 Stackebrandtia sp.
GGAGTGGACGACCAGTGGATCAGAGAGCTGATGGACGCCGGCGCTTCGCCCATGCACGAGGGGAATCCCCACCAGATCGGCTACCAGGCGCTGGCGCCGCTGCTTGAGCACGGGCAGTACGACGAGAGATTCCTGGTTCCCGTCGCCGAACACATGGTGCGCCTCGACAAGGCCAACGACGGGATGCTGGGAGGCGGCGGCATCGACAATCCCTACGTGATCGGTCCCTCCGACTCGAACGCCAACCCGCTCAACTCCGCCCTCGTGGCCCTGGACAACAATCCCGACGCGGCCGCCGCGTTCTTCTCCAATCCCGAGGAGTACCTCCCATACAACGCCCCCGAAGACGGCCCGTACATCACCGACGGCCTCAACACCGGGACAAACCTGGCGCCCACCGGAAACAACGTCGAATACCTGCTGGACCGCGCCTCCGACAGCAGCTACTACGACCACGGCGGCTACATCAACCCCGACCGTCTCGGCAACGCGCTTGAAGCCGGCGCCACCGGCATGTCCTCCGACGCGCCGAGCGACGCGACGCCGCCGCAGCACACCGAGGCGAATGCGACCGTCGCCGAGCGGACCGTCTCCTACTTCGGCGGGGAGAACGTCGACAAGATCGAACCCGGCGGAAACCTCGAAGCCACGGCCGACAACGTCACCGACGTCGTCGCCAACCACATGGTCGACGTCCACAACTCCCTCCTGCCCTCCGGCGGGCAGGACGACGTCAGCGTCGACCACCCGGGTGCGGAGTCCCAGTTCGACCGGGCCGCGACCGAGCGGCTGCTGTACGGCCTCGGCAAGCACGAGGACTCCGTCCTCACGCTGTCCGGCGCGAACGAGGCCGCCACGGCCGTCTTGGTCGCCGAGGGGTACGAGCAGTACGGCGGGGATCCCGCGAACAACACGTGGATCGAAGACGCCGTCGACCCCGGCGGGAAGATCAACGGGATATTGGCCGACGGCTCGGTCACCGAGATCGTCGAGGCCGGCCAGGCGAGCGACGAAGAGCACAACGAAAGAGCCGACTTGATCGCCGGCGGAGTCAACACGGTGCTCGGACAAACGCCGCTTGACGACGTGCCGATCGCCGGCGGTCTGTACGAGGACCTCGTCAACGGCGTCGCAGAAAGCTACCATGTGGACACTCGTGTGGAGACGACATACGACGGCCAGGTCGACCTGGACTCCCACAGATCCGACAGCGGCGAGCGCATGGCCTCGGCCGTCGAGCAGGCGCTGGTGCACACCCACGGCCTGACGCCGGAGGCGGCCCAGGCCTACGTCCGCGAACGGGGTCTGTCCGGCTCCGACTTCGAAGACCTGTTCGACCGCGGATACGGCGTCGTCGAAGACGACTGGAGGTGACGCGCCGCCCCGCCGTCGCCTGATTCGCCTCGACTTCACCCACCTCACAGCAACCGGTCAGTCGCGATGTGTGATAGTGCGGACTGCTGCTTTGCCGACTCGGGGGGAGTCAACCGTCTTATGCGCGACGACGTGCGGCGCATTTTGAGGCGCCAGGCGCTGCCGGGCACGCTGCCGCTGGCCGCGATCACCGTGTTCATCCTGACCGATCTGGCCTGGCTCGGCTACCTGCTGTGCGCGGCCGCGCTGGCTTTGTTCTGGACGCAGGTTCGCGCGTCCGCGGGCGCGGGGAGGCTCAGCCGGGTGCTGACGGTCGCCGCCGCGCTGGTGGGCGCCGCCGTCGACGACGGCGCGGCCCTCGCCGAGCCGCTGGCGATCTCCGCGGCCGCGGTGCTGTGTCTGCTGGCGTTCGAGCCGCTGACGATCAAGGCGATGCGCACCGGCCGGCTCGCCTCGGCGAACCTGACCGTCGCGCGCGGCCTCGGCGAGCGGCTTGTGAAACGCCCCGCCGCGGCGTGCGCGACGAACCTCGCCTTGAGCACCGCCTTCACCGTCGCGGCGGCCACCGGAGTCACGGCGTGGCCGCTGGTCGCGGCCAGCGCGATCGTCGCGGCGGCCACGGCGGGGATCCTCTTCGGCGCCTGGCGGCGACGGCGCGACGCGGCCCACCAGCAAGACGAGGAGCTGCGCGCCGCCGTGGAGGACTTGGCGCCGCGCTTCGCGGTGTACTTCAGCGGTCCCGCCTCCGCGCAGTACCAGCTGCTGATGTGGCTGCCGTACTTCGACCGGATCGGCGACTCCTACGTGATCATCCTGCGGGAGCGCCGCTGCCTCGCCGACTTCGCCGCGGCCACGCGCGCCCCGATCGTCGTCGCCCCCTCCATCGCCAACATGGAGCACATGCTGACGCCGACCCTGCGCGCGGTGTTCTACGTCAACAACAGCATGAAGAACACCCACTGCGTGCGCTTCGGCGAGCTCACCCACGTACAGCTGATGCACGGCGACAGCGACAAGCCCGCCTGCTACAACCCGGTGACCGCGATGTACGACCGCGTCTACGTCGCCGGGCAGGCCGGCGTCGACCGCTACCGCGCCCACGGCGTGAAAATCGCCGACGAGCAGTTCCGGATCGTCGGCCGCCCGCAGGTCAGCGAGGTGAAGGTCGTCGACCGCTCCGCCGGCCGCGCGCACGCCCCCGTGGTGCTGTACGCGCCGACGTGGACCGGCGACTCCGCCGACGTCAACTACTGTTCGCTGCCGCTCGGCGAGCGGATCGTCTCGGCTCTCCTCGAACGCGGCGTTGTGGTGCTGCTGCGCGAACACCCCTTCACCCGCCGCAACGCCGCCGCCGGACGGCAGCTCGACCGGGTCCAGGAACTGCTGGCCGCCGACGCCGAACGCTCCGGACGGGCCCACCGCTGGGGCGAGAAAACCGCGCGGCACACCCTCGCCGAGTGCATGAACGACGCCGACGCGCTGATCTGCGACGTCTCGGGCGTGGCCTCGGACTGGCTCTACTCTGAAAAGCCCTTCGCCTCCTGCGACATGCTCGGCGAGGGCGACGGGTTCACCGAAAGCTTCCCGCTTTCGCGCGCCTCGTACGTGGTGGAGCGCGACGCCGGCAACCTGGAGTCCGTGCTCGACGACCTGCTCGACGCCGATCCGCTCGCCGAGCTGCGCCGCCGGCTGAAAACGTATTACCTGGGAGACTTCCCGGCCGAGTCCTACGCCGACGGCTTCCTCGACGAGGCGCGGCGATGCTGTCGAGCCCAGGCGCCTACGCTAGTAGAGCCGAAGCGTGACGAAGTAAACGCGAAGGTGAACGCAGTGACGATGTGAGGTTGCGGACTCCCGAACTCTTCCCTCATCCATTTCACGGTATTGTCGCCTGCGTTCCGCCTCATTCGCAGCGCTGCGGGCCGCACAGCGGTTACCGCGGTCCCGCAAGACCCGGTACGGCAATGACGCCTGCCGTCTGTCACGCACGGCGGACAGACTTACGTCACCCAGCCGAACCGTCAGGAGAAACCTTGTCGAGCAAGCCCGTTGTTTACGTGGGTATGAGCGCAGACCTCGTCCACCCGGGGCACATGAACATCCTGCAGAAAGCCGCCGAGCTCGGCGACGTGACCATCGGTCTGCTGACCGACGCCGCGATCGCCAGCTACAAGCGCCTGCCCCACATGACTTTCGAACAGCGCAAAGCCGTGGTGGAGAACATCAAGGGCGTCACTCGGGTGGTGGCGCAGGAGACCCTCGACTATGTGCCGAACCTGGAGAGCATCAAGCCGGACTATGTCGTGCACGGCGACGACTGGAAGGACGGCGTGCAGCGCAAGACCCGCGACCGCGTCGTCGAAGCCCTCAAGCAGTGGGGCGGCGAGCTGGTCGAGGTCGGCTACACCGAGGGCATCTCCTCCACCCAGCTGAACGAGTCGGTCAAAGAGGTCGGCACCACCCCGAGCATCCGGCTTTCCCGGCTGCGTCGCCTCATCGAGAACAAGCCGGTCGTGCGGATCCTGGAGGCCCACAGCGGCCTGACCGGTCTGATCATCGAGTCCACGACCGCCGAGCACGACGGCAGGAAGGTCGAGTTCGACGGCATGTGGTCGTCGTCGCTGACCGACTCCACCGCCCGCGGCAAGCCCGACATCGAGCTGGTCGACCTCAACTCGCGGCTGGAGACGATCAACGACCTGTTCGAGGTCACCACCAAGCCCCTGATCTATGACGGCGACACCGGCGGCAAGCCCGAGCACTTCAGCTACACCGTTCGCTCCCTGGAGCGCCTCGGCGTGTCCGCGGTGATCATCGAGGACAAAGAGGGCCTCAAGCGCAACTCGCTGTTCGGCACCGAGGTGGCCCAGACGCAGTCCTCGATCGAGGACATGGTGCACCGGATCCAGGTCGGCAAGAAGGCTCAGATCACCAAGGACTTCATGGTCATCGCCCGCATCGAGAGCCTGATCCTCGAGCAGGGCATGGAGGACGCCGTCACCCGCGCCAAGGCCTACATCGAGGGCGGCGTCGACGGCATCATGATCCACTCGCGGCAGAAGAGCCCCGACGAGGTGTTCGAGTTCTGCGACCGCTTCACCAAGTTCGAAAAGCGGGTTCCGCTGGTCGTGGTGCCCACCAGCTACAACACGGTGACCGAGGCCGAGTTCGCCGCTCGGGGCGTCAACGTGGTCATCTACGCCAACCAGCTGATGCGGGCCTCCTACAAGGCGATGTCCAGCGTGGCCAAGTCCATCCTGGAGAACAGCCGGTCCGCCGAGGTCGACTCGCAGATCGCCAACATCAAGGAAGCCCTGGCCATCATCCCGGAGAACGAGGCATGAGCGTCGACCCCAAACGCTTCTGCGACCACCTCACCGCCTCCGGCGTCAGCCTCTACACCGGCGTGCCCGACAGCCTGCTCAAGCAGCTGGGCAGCCACATCATGGGGGCGCTGCCGCGCGAACGGCATGTCATCGCCGCCAACGAGGGCGCCGCTGTCGGCCTTGCCATCGGCCACTACCTGCGCACCCGCACCCCGGCCGTGGTGTACATGCAGAACTCCGGCTTCGGCAACGCGGTCAATCCGCTGCTTTCGCTCGCTGACCCGCAGGTGTACGGCGTGCCGATGCTCGTCGTGGTGGGCTGGCGCGGCCAGCCCGGCGTCAAGGACGAGCCGCAGCACGTCAAGCAGGGCGCGGTGCAGCGCGAGCTGATCGAGGCCATGGAGCTGCCGTGGTCCGTCTTGCCGGCGGACCAGGATGAAGCCGAGGCGTTGGCCGCCGAGGCGCTGGCCACCGCGGTCAAGGAGTCCAGCCCCTACGTGCTGCTGGTGTCCAAGAACACCTTCTCCGACGCCGCGAAGCTGCCGAAGCCCTCCTCGACGCTGCCCTCCCGCGAGGACGCGCTGATCGCGCTGACCAAGGCAGTCGGCGACGACGCGGCGATCGTGTCCACCACAGGAATGCTCAGCCGCGAGCTTTTCGAGTACCGGGCGAACAACGACCTGAACGGCGACAAGGACTTCCTGACCGTCGGCGGCATGGGCCACGCCAGCTCCATCGCGCTCGGCGTCGCCAAGTCCGAGCCGAACCGCGAGGTGTGGTGCTTTGACGGCGACGGCGCGCTGCTGATGCACCTGGGCAGCCTGGCCGTGATCGCCGACCACGCCCCGGACACCTACTTCCACGTGGTGTTCAACAACGGCGTGCACGACTCGGTGGGCGGCCAGCCCACGTCGGTCGACAAGGTGGACGTCCCGGCCGCGGCCAGGGCGCTCGGCTACCGGCACGCCCTCGGGGTCGACGACCTCGACGCGGTGGCCGACGCCGTCGCGCAGCTGCGCGCCAACGGCGGCCCGTCCCTGCTCGAGCTGAAGGTCAAGCCCGGCAACCGCGCCGACATCGGCCGGCCCACCCGGACCCCGGCCGAAAGCAAGCAGGCCTTCATCGAGGCTCTAGATCGTGTGCGGTAAATCCGCACACGATCTTGGGCATGTGCGCAAGGCCGGCGGCGTGTAAGCGGGCGGCCGTTTCAGACGGATGCGTGGCAGGGCGGCCGAGGAGCTGGTGCTTTTGCACTTGCGACGAGGCCAACGCCGCCAGGCGCCGCCTGGCACGGCCGAGCCGAACCCAGACGACGCAGACTTCCCATATACGACCTAGGCTGATTTCGCAGCTGTGAGC
>JBOGDN010000696.1:0-2573 GCA_050742995.1 Stackebrandtia sp.
CCCACGACCTCTTCGCCGTCGACTTCGATCAGCGACTCTTCGACCAAGCGGTCCAGTGCGGCGTACAGCGTTCCCGCCTGGAGTTTCACGCGGTCCTCGGTGAGCGCGGCGACCTCGCGGATCACGCCGTATCCGTGTCGCGGGCGCTCCGTCAACGCGGTCAGGATCCAGAACGTCGGCTCTCGCATCTTCGCCATGGCGCAAGTATACAGATTATCTTTATATACCGACAACCGGCCTGATCGCCTCGCGCTCGAACCGGCAGGCGGCACGGCTTATCGAGCGATAACTATTTGACGCCGCCCGGTGACGCGGGCGACCATAATTAATTGAATGGGTGGTTTGCCCCCAGTTGTTGGGGTGGGGCCTGTTAGCGGCGGCTTGAGGTTTGAGGGGCGAGCTCAGGTTTGTTCGGCGAGGCGGGCGGCCCGTGTGAGCAGGTAGCGCCGTTCGACGGGGCTGGCCGTCTTTTTGGCGGCGACGCGGTATGAGTCCAACGCCGCCTCGGTGTCGCCGGCTCTTTCCAGCAGGTGCGCGCGCACGGCGTGAAGTCGGTGGTGTTTGGACATTCGTTTGTCCAGTTCGAGCTTGTCGAGCAGGTCGAGGCCGGTGCGCGGCCCATGCACCATGGCCGCCGCGACGGCGCGGTTGAGCCGCACCACGGGGTTGTCGGAAAGACCAGTCAGCACGCCGTACAGCGCGAGGATCTGCGGCCAGTCGGTCTCGGCGTAGCTTTCCGCCTCGTCGTGGACGGCGGCGATCGCCGCCTGGACCTGGTAAGGACCCGCCGGCGAGCGCGACAACGCTTCGGTGACCAGCGCGACGCCCTCGCGGATACGCGCGCCGTCCCACAGCGTGCGGTCCTGTTCGTCGAGCGGGATCAGCTCGCCGTCGGGGCCGACGCGCGCCGGTCGACGCGCGTCGGTGAGCAGCATGAGCGCCAGCAGTCCGGCGACCTCGCCGTCGTCGGGCAGCGCCGCGTGCGCCATGCGCGCCAGCCGGATCGCCTCCGTCGACAGCTCGACGCGTTGCAGGCCCGCGCCGGAGGTGCTGGCGTAGCCCTCGTTGAAGATCAGGTACAGCACATGCAGCACTGCCCGCGTCCGCTCGGCGCGCTGCGACGGCGGCGGCATGCTGAACGGGGCGTTGCTGTCCTTGACGCGCTGCTTGGCGCGGCTGATGCGCTGCGCCATCGTCGGCTCGGGCGCCAGGAAGGCGTTGGCGATCTCGCCCGTGGTCAACCCGCCGACGGCCCGCAGCGTCAGTGCGATCTGGGACGACGACGACAGCGCGGGATGGCAGCACATGAGCAGCAGGATGAGCGTGTCGTCGGACTCCGCGCCGCCGGCGTCGGCGGCGGGCGACGTGAACTGCTCGGGCAGCGTCCACGAGGCGACCGCGTCCTCGCGGCGTCGACGCGCCTGCTCGGCGCGCAGCATGTCGGTCATGCGACGGGAGGCGACGGTGATCAACCAGGCTCGCGGGTTGTCCGGCGAGCCATCTTCGGGCCACTGGACGGCCGCCGCTAGCAGCGCCTCCTGCACCGCGTCCTCGGCGACGGAGAAGTTCCCGTAGCGACGCACGAGCGCGCCGAGGACCTGCGGCGCCAACTCGCGCAGCAGGTCCTCGGAAGCGGCGTGGCTCGGGATCGCGATCAGCCCTCCGCCGACGGCGGAGCCTCGGCGACCAGCCGCACGTCGACGATCTCGTCCTCGGCGACGACGCCGCCGGGGCCCGGACAGCTGGCGGCCCTGGCGGCGATTTCGGTGGCGCGGTCCAGGCTGTCGCATTCGACGACCCAGTAGCCCGCGAGCACCTCTTTGGACTCGGGATAGGGGCCGTCGGTGACGACCGGCTTGCCGTCCTTTATCTGGACGCGGCGGGCGTGAGCGGGATCGGCGAGTCCCTGCCCCTCGACCCACTCGCCGGAGGCGACCAGGTCCTCGTTGAGCGCGTGCATGTACGCGACCATCGTCTTGATGTCGTCGCCGGACCAGGTCGCCTTGTCGGAGGCCCGGCCGCTCATGGCGTCGTACTGCTGCTGCGAGGCCTGCAGCAGGATCATGTATTTCATGGTTCTTCCTTTCGGCGGCGGCGCCTTCTCGGCGCCTCTTGCCTGATACGTCGACGTCGGCCGGGCGACTTCGACATCCGTGCGTCGACGACTTTGAGAAAACCATAGATCGTTTTCGCTGCGGCGATTGTACATCTGCACGCCGAGAATGGGATCTTCATGCCCTCCTCGGGGCGAAAGGCCCTATTGAGGGCAATCCCTCTCCAGCACCATAAGTCCCAGAGACATCACTCAGGGAAGTCACTATGGATGATCAGTACGAGGCGTTCTGCATGGCGGATCCGTCGTTTTACGACGTCATGCACTCCGACGCGACCGCCGGCGACTCCTTCGCCGTCGCATTTCGACAGCTTCCGCCGGACTGGCGTCGATCCGAACAGGACGACTGGCTGACCTTTCGCCTCGAGGGGAGCATGCTGCCGCCGCAAGGATGGAAGATCCACGCCTCCGCCACTCCCGACGGCGCCGAGCGAGTGCTGGAGACGGTGTGGAACTACTG
>JBOGDN010000697.1:0-5853 GCA_050742995.1 Stackebrandtia sp.
CGCTACGACCTGCGCGTAGGGCGCTCCGTCGCCGACGTCCGCCTCGACGCGCACGTGGTGCGCACCGCCTGATCTCAACCTCACCACCCACTATGTGAAGAACGACCAAGGAGACACCGCGATGAAACGTCGCACCATATTTCAGATGCTCGGCGGCGCCGGCGCGGCCTGGGCGCTCGCCGGCTGCTCCGGCGACTCGACTGCCCGCGTGCTCACCGTCGGAATGCCCAACGGCGCGCTCACCGAGAACCACAACCCCTTCATGCCCGACTCCGCGGCCAACAAGCTCGGGTACCGCTGGCTGATCTACGAGCCGCTCACGCAGGTCAATCTGATCGCGCCCGAGGCTCCGCCCGAGCCGTGGATGGCCCTCGAATGGGAGTGGTCGGACAATTTCAAGACCCTTGACATGACGATCCGCGACGACGCGAAGTGGTCCGACGGCAAGAAGCTGACCGCCGACGACGTGGCCTTCACGCTGAACCTCGTCCGGGACACCCCCGCGTTCAACCACGACGCCATCCCGTTCGTCGAGGCCGCGGCCGACGGCGACGCGGTCACCGTCGAGTTCGAGGAATCCCAGTTCATCAACCAGGGCAAGGTCCTGTCGATCATGGTGCTGCCCGCACACCTTTGGTCCGAGGTGGACGATCCGTCCACGGACGTCAACGCCGACCCGGTCGGCTCCGGCCCGTACAAGCTCAAAAGCTGGACCACGCAGGTAGTCGCCGTCGAGCCCAACGACGACTACTGGGGCGGCAAGCCGCCGGTGCCGGAGATCCGCTTCACCTCCTACAACGACAACAACGCGCAGACCACGGCGCTGGCCAACGGGGACTGCCAGTGGTCGTACGTGTTCATGCCCGACTATCAAAAGGTCTACATCGACAAGGACCCCGACAATCACCACCTGTGGTTCCCCTCGGGCCTCGGCATCCACGCGCTGTGGATCAACCACGAACGCAAGCCCTTCGACAACGTCGCGCTGCGGCAGGCCATGAACTCCGCCGTCGACAGGCAGATGGTGCACGAGCAGGGCGAGTCGGGGCTATATCCGCTCGTGGAAAGCCTCACCGGAATCCCGATGCCCGCCGGAGACAGCTTCATCTCAGACGACTACGCCGACGCCAAACACGTCGTCGACGTCGAAGGCGCCAAGCAGACGCTCGAAGACGCCGGGTTCAGCTTCGAAGACGACAAGCTGATCGACCCCGACGGCGATCCGGTCACAATGGAGATGTTCGTCCCAAGCGGATGGTCGGACTACCTGGCCTCGCTGGCGATCATCGCCGACAACCTCTCGGCGATCGGCATCGAGGCGACCGTCGACTCCGTGGAGTTCGACGTGTGGAACGACGCGCTGGCCACCGGCGAGTTCGACGCGTCCCTGCACTGGACCGCCACCGGCGCCACACCGTGGGACATCTACGCCAACTGCATGGACTCCGAGCAGTACAAGCCGATCGGCGAGAACGCCGTGTGGAACTACGGCCGGTTCAAAAACGACGAAGCCGACCAGGCTCTGAAGACCTACGCCGACACCGACGACGAGGACGAGCGCGCCGAGGCCCTCGGCGTCCTACAGCGCATCATGATCGACGAGGTGCCGATCATCCCGCTGGTCGCCGGCCCCATCGGCGCGCAGTTCTCCACCAAACAGTGGGTCGGCTGGCCCGACGAGGACTACCCTTACGCGATGCCGCAGCCCACGCAGCCCAGCATCTCCCAGATCGTGATGAAGCTGAAGCCGGCGAAGTGAGGGCCCGGTGCTGACTGACATGGACGCCGAAACCTCTCGCGACCCGCACGACGCCGTCCTGGCCGCGCGCGGGCTTTCCAAGCACTTCCGCGTCGGCCGGGGACGCACACGACGTCGCCTCCACGCCGTCGACGACGTCGACTTGAGCCTGAGCCGCGGCCGCGTGACCGCGCTGGTCGGCGAGTCCGGCTCGGGCAAGTCGACTGTGGCGCGGCTGATGGCTCAGCTCTACCCGGCGACCGCCGGACAGATCCTGCTGCACGGCAAGCCGGCGCCGGCGCGTTCCGGAAGGAGATTCCGGGCCTACTGCCGTCGCGTGCAGCTGATCTTCCAGGACCCGTTCGCCTCGCTCAATCCGGTGCACACCGTGCGATACGTGCTGACCCGCTCGCTGAAGATCCACCGCCCCGACATGCGCGGCCCGGCTCTTGAGGCCGAGCTGACTCGGCTGCTCGAGCTGGTGCACCTGACACCGACGCGAACCTACGTCGACAAATTCCCCCACGAGCTGTCGGGCGGGCAGCGCCAACGCGTGGCGATCGCCCGCGCGCTCGGGGCGCGTCCCGAAGTGCTGCTCGCCGACGAGCCGGTGTCCATGCTGGACGTGTCGATTCGCCTCGGCGTGCTCAACCTGCTCGCCGAGCTGAAAGACGAACTCGACTTGTCCATCCTGTACATCACCCACGACATCGCCTCGGCGCGCTATTTCGCCGACGAGACGCTGGTGATGTACGCCGGTCGCATCGTCGAGCGCGGCGACAGCGAGACGGTCACGCAGCGACCCGCGCATCCCTATACGCGGCTGCTGATCTCCTCGGCGCCCGACCCGGACTCGCCGACGCGAGACGACTCGGACCGCCCGCCGGTCGGCGAGCCGCCGAGTCTGATCGACCCGCCCGCGGGCTGCCGGTTCCATCCCCGGTGCCCCAAGGCGATGGAGCGGTGTGCGACGCAGGCGCCGCCGGCGTTCCCGGTCGGGGACGGCCAGACGGCGGCCTGCTGGCTTTTCGACGGGGAGGAGACGTGAGGTATCTGCTGCGTCGCGCCGCCTTCTACCTGATCACGGCGTGGGCGGCGATCACGCTGAACTTCCTCATACCGCGCATGATGCCCGGCGACCCGGTGCGCTCGCTCATCGCCAGGTTCCAGGGGAAGATCGACCCCGAGGCGGCGCAGTCGCTGTACGTCCTCTTCGGGCTCGACGAGGACAAGAGCATGTGGCAGGAGTACCTGGAGTACTGGGGGAACCTGTTCCGCGGCGACCTCGGCCTATCCTTCGCGTTCTTCCCCACGCCGGTGTCCGACGTCATCGCGCAGAGCCTGCCGTGGACGCTGGCGCTGGTGGGGATGTCCACGGTGCTCAGCTTCGTCCTGGGCACGCTGCTCGGCATATACGTCGGGTGGCGCCGGGGCAGCTGGACCGACGGCCTGCTTCCGGTCACCAGCTTCCTGGCGGCCATCCCCTACTTCTGGGTCGGGCTGTTGGCCATCGCGGTCTTCGCGATCGCCTGGCCGATCTTCCCCGCCTCGGGCGGATTCGACTCCGGGCTCATCCCCTCGGCGACGCCGGAGTTCGCGCTTTCGGCTCTGTACCACGGCATCCTGCCGGCCTTCACGATCGTCCTCAGCTCGGTGGCCGGCTGGATTCTCGGCATGCGCAACATGATGGTCACGGTGGCCTCCGAGGACTACGTGACCGTCGCGCACGCCAAGGGCCTGCCCGAGCGGAAGGTGATGTTCGGCTACGCCGCCCGCAACGCCATCCTTCCCAACATGTCCGGCTTCGCGCTGGCGCTGGGATTCATCGTGGGCGGGACTCTTGTCACCGAGCTGGTCTTCACCTACCCCGGCATCGGCTACCTGCTTTTCCAGGCCGTCGGCGCCAAGGACTATCCCCTGATGCAGGGCTTCTTCCTCATCATCACCCTCTCGGTGCTGGCGGCCAACATGCTGGCGGACGTCGCCTACGCCTTCCTCGATCCGCGCACCAGACAGGAGGCATGACATGTCCGCTCAACTCGACGCCGCCGCCGTGGCCGCGGTCGACGCGACGGGAAGCTCCGGCGGCGCCAGGCTGCTTTTCTTCCGCAACCGCAAGACCCTCATCGGCCTTGGCATCCTCGCCTTCTTCGTGCTTTTGGCGGTCTTCGGCGACGTGCTGGCGCCCCACAATCCGTCCAAGCCGTCGCCGCAGGGGCTCGAAGGTCCCTCGATGCAGCACTGGATGGGCACGACCAGTCTCGGGCAGGACATCTTCTCGCAGATCCTGGTGGGCACCCGCGGCGTGCTTGTGGTCGGCTTCCTCGCCGGCACGCTCGCGACGCTGCTTTCGGTGCTGGTGGGCGTGACCGCCGGCTACCTGGGAGGCTTCGGCGACGAGCTGCTTTCGCTGCTGGCCAACGTCTTCCTGGTGATTCCGGCGCTTCCGCTGATCATCATCGTCGCCGGTTTCGTGCCCGGCGCCGGCGGCGTCACCGTGGCGGTGATCATCGCGGTCACCGGCTGGGCGTGGGGATCGCGAATACTGCGTGCGCAGACGCTTTCGCTGCGCCGCCGCGACTTCGTGGAGGCCGCGCGCGCCAACGGCGAGTCGACGTGGAGGATCATCTGCTTTGAGATCCTGCCCAACCTCACCGCCGTCATCGCCTCCGGCTTCATCGGCACCGTCCTTTTCGCGATCATCTCCCAGATCACGTTGGCCTTCATCGGCGTCACCGACATCAGCCGCTGGAACTGGGGCACGATCCTGTTCTGGGCGCAGAGCAACCAGGCGCTGGCCCAGGGCGCGTGGTGGTGGTTCGTCCCGGCCGGACGGTGCATCGCCGCCGTCGGCACGTCGCTGACGCTGATCAACTTCGGCATCGACGAATTCGTCAACCCGCGACTGCGCACGACCGGCCGCGACGCGAAGATCTTGCGCGCCAAGCGAATCCGCGCGCGGGTCGGATTCACCCCCGTGTGCCGCCCGGGCGAAGGAGACTCCCGATGAACCACGACGCCGCCGCGTCGCCGGTGCTGACGATCGAGAACCTCAGCGTCGACTACGGCTACGACGCCGACGCCGTCCACGCGCTGCGCGACGTCAGCCTCACCCTGCACGCCGGAGAGGTCCTCGGGCTGGCGGGAGAAAGCGGCTGCGGCAAGTCCACGCTGGCCTACGCGGCCACGCGGCTGCTGCCGCCTCCGGGCGTGATCGTCGGCGGCGAGGTGACGTTTTCCAGCGCCCGCGACGACCGCGTCGTGGACCTGCTGCGCGCCGACGACGACACCCTGCGCGCCACCCGCTGGGAGGACACCGCGATCGTCTTCCAGGGCGCGATGAACTCGTTGAACCCGGTGTACCGCGTGGGACGGCAGCTGTGCGACGTCATCGCCGCGCACCGCCCAGAGACGTCCCGGCGACAGCGCCGCGACCGCGCCCGCGAGCTTCTCGAGCTGGTGGGCATCCCCGCCGACCGCATCGGCAGCTACCCGCACCAGCTGTCGGGCGGCATGCGGCAGCGCGTCATGATCGCCATGGCGCTGGCGCTTGAGCCGCAGGTCATCATCATGGACGAGCCGACGACCGCGCTCGACGTGGTGGTGCAGCGCCAGATCGTCGAGCAGATCATGAAGCTGCGCGCCGAACTGGCGTTCTCGGTCATCTTCATCACCCACGACGTGTCCCTGCTTATCGAGCTGGCCGACCGCATCGCCGTGATGTACGCCGGGCAGATCGTCGAGGACGCCGCGGCCGCGGAGGTGTACCACGCCCCGCGGCACCCGTACACCAGCGGACTGCTGCACTCCTTCCCGCCGCTGCACGGACCCCGCCGCCCGTTGGGCGGCATACCCGGCTCGCCTCCCGACCTGGCGGCGCTGCCCGCCGGCTGCGCGTTCCAGCCCCGCTGCGACTTCGCGTTCGCACGCTGCGGCGACGAGCGCCCGCCGCTGTCGCCCACCGTGTTCGCCGATCGCGAGCCGCACCGACGGGCGGCCTGCCTGCAACACGAACGCGACGTCGTGGACATTCCCGATTCGCTGCTCGGCAAGGTCGAGTCCCCGACGCCGGCGGCGCCCGGAAGCGCCGACGTATGAAAGCCCCGCATTCGAAA
>JBOGDN010000698.1:0-17214 GCA_050742995.1 Stackebrandtia sp.
GCGCCTGGTCGGCGTCGCCGGCTACGAGGGCGCCGTGGCGCACGACGCCGAAGCCGGGTCGCTGGCGGCCGTCGACGAGTTCCTGCGCCAATTGCGCGCGCTGCACGACGCGCTCGAATACGAAACCGACACGCCGATGGCGACCGCCGGCGGCAGCCAGTACTTCGACCAGGTCGCCGACGTCCTGGGGCCGCTTTCGGCGCGCGGCGTCGAGGTGGTGCTGCGGGCCGGCTCCTACGTCGCCCACGACGACGACCTGTATGCGCGCATGACGCCCGTCGCGCGCGGACGAGGCGGCCCCGCGCTGCGCCCGGCGCTGCGCGCCCTGGCCACGGTGCTTTCCAGGCCGGAGCCGGATCTGGCGATCCTGGACGCCGGCCGCCGCGACCTTCCGTTCGACTGCGGCCTGCCGATCCCGCTCGACCTTCCGGGGGCCGCCGTGGTCGAGCTCAACGATCACCACGCCCTCGTGCGCGGTGCCGTCTCGGGCGTCGAGGTGGGCTCGACGGTGCGCCTCGGCGTGTCCCACCCGTGCACGGCCTTCGACAAATGGAGCCTCATTCCAGTCGTCGACGACGAAGAAGCAGTGGTAGACGCCGTGCGGACCTTCTTTTGATTAGATGAACGTCGATTTCCTCGTTACTCTTGAGTAAAGCGAGGTGTCGCTCATGGAATTCTCAAACTGGCTGTGGGGAATCTGGATCGCGATCGCTCTTCTGTCCTTCGGAGGGCTGGAGGCGTGGGCGATCCTGTCCAAAGACAAAGAGCCGAAAACCCTGACCGAAGTGCTACGCAGCTGGCTGGGCATCGAGCCCAAACGATGGTGGCGCGGCCTGGGCGCCGCCGGGTTGATCGCGGCGCTTTCCTGGATCGGCCTGCATCTGGTCTGGGGTTTCTGAAAGCCCTGGCTTCCGGCAGCGACGCGACTGCGGCACGTCCCGGCCGGGGGCGAGGGTCCCGACGACGCGCCCAAGTCGTCTCTGACGGAATCGAAAGCGGGTGTCGCAGCCGCCGACTAGCGTGCGAGACATGACAACTCCCATATTCAACTTCATGGGCTTCGTCGCCGCCGACATGGCCGCCTCGCTGGCGTTCTACCGCGAACTCGGACTTGAGATCCCCGACGGCGCCGAAAAAGAAGACCACGTGCAGGTCACGCTGGACAACGGCGTGACGCTCGCCTGGGACAAGCTGGAGCTGATCAAATCCATCGTTCCCGACTGGACACAGCCGTCGGGCAGCCCGCGCATCGGCCTGGCGTTTCAGTGCGAGTCGCCCGCCGACGTCGACCGCGTCTACGCCGCGATGACGGCGGCCGACGGCAGCTACGCGGGAACCTCGCCGTGGGACGCCTTCTGGAGCCAGCGCTACGCCAGCCTGACCGACCCCGACGGCAACAGCGTGGATCTGTACGCGTGGCTTCCCGGCGCCCAGCCGGATTAAAACCCCCGCGACAGCGCCGCGTCCAGGCTGCCCTTGGCGGCGTAGAAGCTCTCGGCCGGAATCGTCGCGATCGGCACGGCCTCGTCGAGCGCCGGCGCGGCCGCGGCCGGCTTGCGTGCCGAGCGCAGCCCGTCGAGCAGCGCGAGGCGGTCCCGGCCCCGCAGCACGCACAGCAGGAACGGGTCGTCGTCGAGCAGATCGGCGAAGGCGTGCTGGACGGCGATGACGTGCACGCACACCTCGCGGCGGTCCTTGCACGGGCATTCGACCTTCAGCTCGCCTTCGGCGGGGAACAGCGAAAGGCCGAACGGCTCAAGCTGCCTGTCGATCGCCGTGGGCAGCCGATCGTCAAGCAATTCGGCGAAATTGCCGAGCCGGGCGGCCACGCACTCGTCGAAGACCTCCCAGTCGTGCTCGGAGTAGACCGGCAGGCGGACGACGACGCCGAACGACTTGCGCGGCTCGTCGACCCAGGCCGAAAGCTCGCCGGGCTCGGCGGTCACCAGGTCGACGGCTTCCTTGTTGACCAGGGTGCGCGCCCTGCTGATCCGATTGTCCGGATAGGTCAGGCCAAGCTGCTCGAGCGTGCGCAGCCAGCGCTTGCCCCACCAGGTGCTGCCGAAACTACTCATCGGTGACCTCCGTTTCGGACAGCGAGATCAGCTCGCGCAGCCGCGAGTCGTCGAGGTTGGTGATCCAGTCTTCCCCCGCGCCGACGATCGACTCGGCCAGCGTGCGTTTGCGCTCCAGGATCTGGGCGATGCGCTCTTCGAGGGTGCCGCCGGTGACGAGCTTGTACACGTCGACCGGCCGCGTCTGTCCGATGCGGTGCGCCCGGTCGGTGGCCTGGTCTTCCACGGCCGGATTCCACCACCGGTCATAGTGGAGGACGTGGGTGGCGGCGGTGAGGTTGAGCCCGGTGCCGCCGGCCCTGAGGCTGACGATGAGGATCGGCGGCGGGTTCGCCCCGCCCTGGAACTCCTCGACCATGGCGTCGCGGGCGGGCTGACGGACGCCCCCGTGCAGGAACGGCACGCCCTCGAGGTCGAGCTCGGCGCTGAGATGCTTGGCGAGCAGTTCACCCATGACGCGGTACTGGGTGAACACGAGGGACTGGTGGCCTTCGGACACCGCCTCGGCGAGCATCTCCACGGCTCGCGCCAGCTTCCCGGAGCGTCCGCGCAGCGGCCCGGACTGGCGCAGGTACTGGGCGGGGTGGTTGCAGATCTGCTTCAGCTCGGTCAAAAGCTTCAGGATGCGTCCGTGCCGCTCGATGCCGGCGCCGAACCCGTCCTCCTCGGACCGTTCGACGGCCTGTTTGTACAGCCTGGCCTGTTCGGAGGTCATCGTGCACGCCAGGGTCGACTCCTGCTTGGCGGGCAGGTCGGAGGCGACGTCGGCCTTGAGCCGCCGCAGCAGGTACGGCTGCACGACCTCGCGCAGCCGCTGCGCGACCCGCGCGTCGCCGCGGGATTCGATCGGCTCGGCGAAGCGCTTGGCGAAGCGGCTGCGCGAGCCGAGCAGCCCGGGATTGGCGAAGTCCATGATCGACCACAGTTCGGCGAGCCGATTCTCCACCGGGGTGCCGGTGAGGGCCAGGCGCATCCGGGCCGGAAGCCGGCGGGCGGACTTGGCCGTCTGCGAAGCGTGGTTCTTGATCTGCTGCGCTTCGTCGAGCACCACGACGTCCCAGTTCGCCGTCTCCAGCATGGACGCGTCGCGCAGCATCACCGGGTAGCTGGTGACCACGACCGCGCCGGCGGGGAAGTCGGCGACGTCGGCGCGCTGCGGACCGTGGTGGCGCACCACCGGCAGGTCGGGGGCGAACCGGGCGAGCTCGCGCGCCCAGTTGCCGACCACCGAGGTGGGGCACACCACCAGGTGGGGGAGAGCTCCGGAACGGCCGGCCAGCAGCGTGATGGCCTGCAGGGTCTTGCCGAGACCCATGTCGTCGGCAAGCAGCCCCCCGCGGCGATGCTCGGCCAGGTGACGCAGCCAGGCGGCGCCGCGAATCTGATAGGGACGCAGGTCGGCCCGCACGCGCAGGGCGGGCGCGTCGGCTTCGGCCGCGACCTCCTGAGAGGGCGGAAGCGGTTCGCCCGCCTCGGTCAGGTAGACGCGCTGGAGCGCGTCGTCGAAGGCCGCAAGCAGCGCCCGCGGCGTCCACAGGCTGTCGGCGTCGCGCGGCACCGCGCAGGCCGCGGTCGGCATGGCCTCGGCAAGGGCGTTCATCCGGTCGGCGTCGGGGACGGAAAGCGTCAGCGTCGCGGCCGCGCGCCAGGCGCGCATCGAGTCGCTGAGGTTCGCGCCGGGCGGAAGCGCCGCCAGCGCGGGCGCGGCTTGGTCGACGGGCGTCAGCCGCGCGGGGACGGTCGCGATCGACAAGGCGCCGTCTCGCGGCGTTACGACGTCGATTCGCGTCGGCGATCCGTCGGGGAGCCCCAGTTTGCGCGCCGCCTCCGCCGGATCTTCAACTCCCCACCACGCCATTTGTCCGTACTCCGAGGCCTGCGTGTTCGGTCGGAAGCTCGCTTGCAGATTCGCGGGCGGCAACGGCCCCCCTTTCGGCGTTTCGAAGGGGCGAAACGATAACGCATAATGAAGCATGTATGCAAATTATGGGACTTATGGCTATCAATGTTTTTAGGACGCGAATTGCCCGCACGTCCGGCCCGACCGCTGATCCGAACCCGACTGTCGAGGAACCCATGATGAGGAAATCTATGTCACGCAGGACGATCCTGGCTGCCGGATTGGCAGCCACGACGACCGTCCTGGCCGCTCGATGGTCCTCCATGGAGGCTGTCGCGGAGTCGGCCGAGGCCGACGGCCAGGTGGACTTCGCCGGCTGGACGTCGGCGGAAGACTGGAAGTCGGGAGAAGCGCAGGGAGTCGAGGTGGTCGCCGGCGCCAGGCCGGGGATCGTCGTGGGGCAGGCCCATGACGTGGTCGAATATCACGACCCCCACACCGGACGCACCTCCGAGTGGGAGATCGCGATCTGGACCTCGCCGACTCACAGCCTCGACATCGAGGCCTCCGAACTCATCGCGTCGTGGAACGCCGACACCCCCGAAGGCACCTGGGTGCAGGTGGAGATGATCGGCAAGTACGCCGACGACGTGGATACGCCCTGGTACGTCATGGGACGCTGGGCCGCCGGCGAAGCCGACATCACCCGCACCTCGGTGGACGGGCAGAGCGACGACCGCAGCTCGATCGTCACCGACACGTTCGTCGTCGACGACGCCGACGCCCACCGGCTGACGTCGTACCAGCTGCGCGTCACCCTGTACCGCACGCCCGAAACCGACTTGACCCCGACGGTGTGGCGCGTGGCGGCGATGAGCTCCTACATCCCCGACCGTTTCGAGGTGCCGGCCAGCCAGCCCGGCGTCGCCTCCGGCGTGGAGCTCGACGTTCCGCCCTACTCGCAGAACGTCCACGCCGGACGCTACCCCGAGTACGGCGGCGGAGGTCAGGCGTGGTGCTCGCCGACGTCGTCGCAGATGATCATCGAGTCGTTCGGCCGCAAACCCACCGAAGAGGACCTGGCGTGGGTCGACCCCGACTACGACGACCCCCAGGTGTGCCACGCCGCCCGGCAGACCTACGACACCCAGTACGACGGGTGCGGGAACTGGCCGTTCAACGCCGCCTACGCCGCGACCTACGACGACATGGACGCCATCGTCACGCGCATCATGTCGCTCGACGACGCCGAGAAGCTGATCGCGGCGGGCTTCCCCCTCATCACCTCGGAGTCGTTCCTCGAAGAGGAGCTGGACGGCGCGGGCTACGGCACCGAGGGCCACCTCATGACCGTCGTGGGATTCACCGCGGACGGCGACGTCATCGCCAAGGACCCCGCCTCGCCGAACAACGACGCGGTGCGGCACGTCTACAACCGACGCCAGTTCGAGAACATCTGGCTGCGCACCAAGCGGTACGACGCCAACGGCAACGTCGCCAACGGCTCCGGCGGCGTGTGCTACCTGTACAAGACCGTCGATCAGGATTGGCCGGACGTGCCGGGCGTGGAGCGGCGCCGCTGACTGAGTCGACGCCGCCGTGACGCCGGCAGCTATGTGGGCCGGGCCGCCTCGGCCGGCTCCGGCGACGGCGCGGGCCGGGCGGTGACCGCGCGCTGGGCGGTGAACACCCCGGCCACGACGATGAGGCCGCCGACGATCTGCGGCGCCGTCAGCGTCTCGCCAAGCAGCAGCCACGCGGCCACGGCCGCGACGACGACCTCGGCGTAGGCGAGGCCGCCCGCCACCGGCGCCGAAAGCAGCACGATCGCCGGCAGCCCCAACAGGTAGGCGAACATGGTGCTCAAGATCAACGCGGCGGCGATGACGGCGCCGCTGAGCTCTGCGCCGCCGAGCGTCGCGGTCTGGCCAAGCACCGCCCAGTCCATACTCCACGGCGCGGCGAACGGCGTCAGTGCGACCGCGCCGACGCCGAACCCGACCGCCAGCAGGATCCGCAGGTCCGCCTTTGCGGTGAGCTCCTCGCCCACGAGAAAGTAGGTCGCCTGGCACGCCGCCGCGCCCGCGCCGAAGAGCAGACCCAGAGCGTCGAGCCGGATCCCCGTCCACACCTCCACGACGAAGGCCAGGCCGGCGAGGCTCAAAAGCGCCCCGGCCACGGCGGCCCGCGGAAGCTTGGCGCGGCGCACCCATCTGATCCACGCCACCACCAGGATCGGGCCGGTGAACTCCAGCAGCAGCGCGATGCCCACCGGCAGCCGGTCGACCGCCAGGAAGTAACACGCCTGCACCCCGGCGATGGCCGTCAAGCCGAAACCGAGCAGCCCCGCCAGCGGCGCTCCCGACACGCGTCGCAGCACCGGCAGCGCCAGCAGGATCATGACTACCGCCATGCCCGCCACCCGGATCCAGGTGACCTGCAACGGCGTCAGCCCGGCGTTGATGAGCGGCTTCGCCAGCGACCCGGAAACCCCGAAACACACCGACGCGACCAGGATCAACACGATGCCGCGAATCGCGGCGGCACGGGAGGACAACACGGTCTCCTGACAGTCGAAGGCAGCCTCAGGCTAATCGGCGTCGCCCCAGATCGCGACCGACAAAAGGCGAAGTGTCCGCAGGGTCATACCCGCTTGCGGTCCTTACACAACGCCCGCCGCCTCCGGGTCCCCATTTGACCGGACCGGATGTCGAACGCGGGTGTGACGATATGGTGAGGATTCGCTCGAATCGACCTCGTCGCCCCCGGAGCCGTTGCCGTGACTCAATCTGTTCCGCCCGTCTGGGCGCCGCCGCCGGCGCCCGAAAGCACGTCCCGTCGTTCGGGCATCGGCGTGCTCGTCGTCGTGCTCGTCGCGGTCGTCGCACTTGTCGCGTGCGTGGGAGTCGGCGTGGCGACCGGATTCGTCGGCAACCTGGCGGGAGGCGCGGGGCACGGGGAGCTGGTCGAGCCGGCCGGTTCCGCCGCGCCCGAGTCGAGAGACGGGACGGAGACGACGGACGGTCTGCCCGCCAAGCCGATTGTCGTGGAGTCGCTGACGATGAGCGAGCCGTCGGCCGCCGACGCGACGACCAAGTGCGGCTACCGCCCCGTCGACGACGAGAAGTTCGCGTCGAACACCGAACTGGTCGACACCGGCGTCCCGGACGAGACCGGGATCCCGCAGTCCGGCACGCAGACGATGACCATGGCCACGAACTTGGGCGACGTCGTCGTCGAAGTGGACAACGAGAAGGCGCCGTGCACGGCCGCCAGCTTCGACTTCTTGGCCGACCAGCAGTTCTTCGACAGCTCGGAATGCCACCGGCTGACCACCGAGGACCTCTTCGTGCTGCAGTGCGGCGACCCGTCGTCGAGCGGCAAGGGCGGCCCCGCCTACGAGTTCGACAACGAACACGTGCCCGAAGACACCATCCAGGATCTCTCCGAAGCGGAGCGGCAGGAGCTCGCCGAACCCGACGGCGACGTGCAGGCGCCCCCCAACTACTTCACCGGACAGGTCGCCATGGCCAACGCCGGGCCGCACACCAACGGCAGTCAGTTCTTCTTCGTCTACGAAGACACCTACCTGCCGCCCGATTACACAGTCTTCGGCGAGGTCGTCGAGGGGATGGACGTGGTGTACGAGGTCGCCGAGGCCGGCGCCGTGCTTCCCGACGCGGACTGAGCGCCGAGGCGGCGCAGCTGCTGGCCGAGGGGCCGAGCGGCTTGGCCGTTTGTCGAAGGCGCTTGCGGCGGTTTGTCCGTAGGCTCGCGGCATGGGCTCACGGAACAGTCCCCCGCAGACGCGCACGGAGTACCGCTGGCTGCTGCCGGCGGAGCTGGCGCGCCTCGACGAAGACGCCCCCCGACGCCGCACCGCACGCGACTGGTTCGTCGACGCCGTGCTGTTCGCGTTCGCGGTGCTCATGTGGTGGGGCGTGGGGGAGATGTTCGACTACACGCCGATCCCCGCCTGGATGGAGGCGATCGACCCGTGGGTCGGCGCCGCGGGCTGCCTGTCGCTGTGGCTGCGTCGCCGATACCCGGTGATCCTGGCCGCCGTGTTCGTCCCGGCCCTGATCGTCTCGGCCACCGTCTTCGGCGCGGTGTTGATCATCGTGCTCACCGTGGCGGTGCACCGCAGCTGGATCTGGGCCGCCCCGTTCACCGCCGTCTATCTGAGCATGAGCGTGATCTACTCCGTCATGTACCCCAACCCGAACTCGTCCCTTGCGGCGGATCTGGTGTGGATCTGCCTGATGTACCTGCTGCCGCTGACCATGGGCATGACGGTGCGCGCCAGACGGCAGCTGGTCGCCAGCGTGCGCCGCGACGCCGCGCACGAGCGCGCCGAGCACGCCAGCCGGGTGGCCGCCGCCAGGCTCGCCGAACGCCAGAGCATCGCCCGCGAAATGCACGACGTGCTGGCGCACCGCCTTTCGCTGCTTTCGGTCCACGCCGGGGCGCTGGCCTACCGCAGCGAACGCGCCGAAGCCGGCGGAGGCGCCGCACTCGACGTCGGCGAAGTGCGCGAGGCGATCGACGTGATCCGCGACAGCGCCCGGCACGCGCTCGAGGAACTCGGGGAGGTCCTCAACGTGCTGCGCGTCCCGGACGACTCGGCGCCGGCCGTCGAAGCCGGGCCCGCCCCCACGCTGTCCGACGTGCACCGCCTGGCCGAGGAGGCGCGCGCCGCCGGGCAGCGAGTCGACGTCGAGATCGACGACGACCCCGAACGCGCGCAGGACATGCGTCCGCAGCTGCAGCGCACCGTGTACCGCACGGTGCAGGAGGGGCTGACCAACGCCCGCAAGCACGCCTCCGGCGCCGCGGTCTCGGTGCGCGTCGTCGTCGGCGACGACGTAGTCGTGACGGTGACCAATCCGCTGTCGCCGGGCGCGGGCGAGCCGATAGCCGGCTTCGGCATGGGCCTGACCGGCCTGAGCGAGCGGGTGGCCGTCGACGGCGGCTCGCTTGAGCACGGCGCCAAGGACGGAGTCTTCCGCCTGACGGCGCGGATACCCTGGCAGGCGTGACCGAAACGCCCGCTCGCCGCGTCAAGGTGCTGCTCGTCGACGACGACGCCCTGGTGCGCACAGGTCTGCGGATGATGCTGGGCGGCGCCGGCGACCTGGAACTGGTGGGGGAGGTCGCCGACGGCAGCGAGGTCCTCGACGCGGTGAGGCGGCTGGCGCCCGACGTGGTGTTGATGGACATCCGCATGCCCGAGGTGGACGGCATCGCGGCCACGCGCACGCTGGCCGCCCGGGGAGGGGACGGTCCGCACGTGGTCATCTTGACCGCGATCGACCCCGACGGGATGGTGCTGGAGGCCATGCGCGCCGGCGCCGCGGGCTTCTTGCTCAAGCACAGCCGGCCCGCGGAGATCGTCCAGGCGGTGCGCCGGGCGGCCGAGGGGGAGCCGGTGCTTTCGCCGCAGGCGGCGCGAACCCTCATCGACCACGCGGCGGGGACGCCGCAGTCCAACCGCCGCAGGCAGCACGCCCGCGCCCAGCTGGAAATGCTCAGCCCCGGCGAGCGCGACGTGGCCGCCGCGGTCGCCCTCGGGATGTCCAACGCCGAGATCGCCGCCCGGCTGTACATGTCGACCGGGACGGTCAAGGCCCACATCTCCAGCGCCTTGACCAAGCTGGACCTCGCCAACCGGATCCAGCTGGCGCTGACCGCCCACGACGCCGAAGAGTAGCGGCGCGACGTCAGTCGTCGCTGCCGCGGGTGACGCTGAGGACGTCGTCGACGTCGCTGAGCGCGGTGGTCAACGCCCCGACCGAGCCGCGGCCCGTCACTGTCAGCTTGGTGCGCCGCGAACCCGAGGAGGTGCGTTCGGTGCTGACCTCGGTGACGCTGAAGTTTTTGCGGGTGCACACGGCCAGGCTCGCCGCCAGGGCGCTGCCGGAGGTGTAGGTGACGACGACGTTTCCGGTGCGGCGGGCGATCTTGCCGATGAGCCCCTCGACGGGGTTGAGGCCGAGCACGGCGACCAGCTGCAGCCCGGTGGCGCCGACGGCCAGCCACGGCAGCCCGGCGCCGCAGGCCATGGCGATCGCGGTGGTGCTCCAGATCGAGGCGGCCGTGGTCATGCCGTGCACGAGGTTGCGGTGGAAGAAGATGACGCCCGCGCCCAGGAAGCCGATCCCGGAGACGACCTGGGCGGCCACGCGCGCCGGGTCGGCGAACGACGGCCCCGCCGCCTCGAAGCCGAAGCGTCCCGCCAGCACGAAAAGGGCCGCGCCCACGGCGATGGCCGCGTGGGTGCGCATGCCGGCGGGTTTGCCTTCGAACTCCCGCTCCGCGCCGACGACGGCGCCGAGGAGCATGGCCAAAGCGAGCAGACCGAGTTGTTCGAGGTACATGTGCGCCCACGTTAGTCGCCGCGCAGGCGGGCCGGGTGCGGCCGGCCCGCCCGCGCGGCGCGCGTCAGCCGGTGCGGGTCAGATGCCGCACTGGGAGGCCGACCAGAATCGGCTGCCGCGCCCGTCCAGGTGGGTGTGGTCGCCGTGTCCGGGGTAGCCGGGGCCGAGGATGCCGCCGAAGCCGTGGTTGCGGGCCTGCTTCGCCATGGTGCACAGGGAGTGCGACCCGGTCAGGTCGGCGGCGTCGCCGTAGAGGTGACGGCTGTTGGAGGCGCCGCCCACGGCGTTGTTGCACGACACGCTGCGGAAGCCGCTGGTGACGACGATGGGGCGGTCTCCGAGGGCGTGGCGCATCGCCTGCAGCTTCCACATGGTCAGCAGCGCGTTGAATTTGGCGGTCGACGCGGAGACCTTGCCGCCGTCCCAGCTGGAGTTGCACTTGTTGAGTTCGCCGTAGGTGAAGTTGGCCGGCGTGTTG
The DNA here is from genome assembly GCA_050742995.1 of Stackebrandtia sp. Taxonomy (GTDB): domain Bacteria; phylum Actinomycetota; class Actinomycetes; order Mycobacteriales; family Micromonosporaceae; genus Stackebrandtia. Next base: position 10,771 of record JBOGDN010000698.1, read on the forward strand.
TCGGAGGACTGGATCGAATAGATCTTGCTGTAGGTCTGGTTGCCGGCGACGCCGTCGACGCCCAGGCCGTAGGCCTGCTGGAAGCGGGTGACCGCGCCCTTGGTCGCCGGGCCGAAGGCGCCGTCGATGCCGAGGATCGCGCCGTAGCCGGGGTAGCCGGCGACGCGGATCTGCAGCTGGCGGACGTCCTCGCCGGACGCGCCCTCTTTCAGGGTCCGCGTCCACTGGTAGGCGGCGTGGGCGGTGCCGCCGGTGGCGGCCAGGACCGCCGCGGTGGTGGGGATGGTGACGGCGGCGGTGAGGAACGCGCGCCTAGTGGGTTTAGACATTCGACATCCTTTGGGCGAAGGAGCTATCGGGCAGTTCGCCGCACTCGCGGCAGCTCCAAGAATGCCAATTCGCATCATAATATGTCAATAAGTGACTATGTTCTCCATATAATGTGGGAAGAACGTTTTGACACTTCAAGCGAAACAAGGCCGAACGTTCTCACGTTTGCGGCTCCACATTCGCCTTTGTGATCAGTCGAGGCATTCCGCGCCGAGCAGACTCTTCAGCTCCGAAGTAAGTCCCGGCCCCGCGGCGACCCGGTACCTCTCTCCCAGCGCCAGCAGGGTGTCGCGCTGGCCGCCCGGCGCCTTGATGCGCACCCGCACCGGGGTGTCGCCGTGATTGCCCTGCAGCACTCCCTTGAGGTCGTCGACGAGCCGTTCGTTGACTCTGGCCAGCTGCACCGAAAGCGTCAACGTCGGCTCGGAGACCAGATCGGACTCGCTGATCTCGAGCGGCTGCAGGTCCATGGCCACCACGGACGTCTCCGAGTCGCGCCGGTTGACCTTGCCTCGCACCGCCACGACCAGGTCCTGCGCCAGCTGCGGCCCGGCGAACTCGTACGTCTTGGGGAAGAAGAGCACCTCAACGCCGGCTTCCAGATCCTCCACGACCGCCTTCGCCCACGCCTTGCCCTGCTTGGTGACCCGTCGTTCCAGGCTGGAGATGATTCCGGCGATCGTCACCGACGTGCCGTCGGGAGTGGACTCGTCGGTCACGTCGGCGATGCGGTGCTCGCTGTGCTTGCGCAGCACCGCCTCCGCGCCCTCAAGCGGGTGGCCGGAGACGTAAAGGCCGAGCATCTCCCGTTCGAATTCCAGGGCGGTCTTGCGCGGCCAGTCCTCGCCGGAGAAGTCGTCGTCGGCCGACGACGCCGAATCGGACGGCTGGTCCGGAGAAAGCATTCCCCCGAACAGGTCGAACTGACCCTCGGCCTCCTTGCGCTTGACGCCCACGATGGACTCCACGAGCGTTTCGTGTCGCTCGCACAGGACCTTGCGGGAATGGCCGAGCGAGTCGAACGCCCCGGATTTGACGAGCGACTCGACGACGCGTTTGTTGCACACGGTCAGCTCGGATTTTTCCAGGAAGTCCGAGAACGACGTGTAGTCGCCCTTGGCCTGCCGCGTGGCCACGATCGAGTCGACGACTCCGGCGCCGACGTTGCGCACCGCGGCCATGCCGAAGCGGACGTCGCCGCCGACGGCGGTGAAGTTGCGGCGCGAGGAGTTGACGTCCGGCGGCATCACCTTGATGCCGAGCTTGCGGCAGTCGGCGAGGTAAATCCCGGACTTGTCCTTGTTGTCCCCGATGGACGTCAGCAGGGCCGCCATGTACTCGGCCGGGTAGTTCGCCTTCAGATACGCCGTCCAATACGACACCAGGCCGTACCCGGCGGTGTGCGACTTGTTGAAGGCGTAGCCGGCGAACGGCAGCATGACGTCCCACAGCGTCTGCGTGGCTTCGCGTGAGAATCCGTTGGACGTCATGCCCTCGCGGAATTTCTCGTACTCCTTTTCGATGATCTCTTTCTTCTTCTTGCCCATGGCGCGACGCAGCAGGTCGGCGCCGCCGAGGGTGTACCCGGCCAGCTGCTGGGCGATGGCCATGACCTGCTCTTGGTACACCAGCAGGTGGTAGGTCTCGCCGAGGATCGGTTCGAGCGCGTCCTTCAGCTCCGGGTGGATCGGCGTGAAGGCCTGGCGGCCGTTGGCGCGCTCGGCGTAGTTGACGTGGGCGTTGGCGGCCATCGGGCCGGGGCGGTACAGGGCGAGCACGGCGGCGATGTCGCCGAACTTCTTGGGCTGCATGCGTCGCAGCAGATCGCGCATTGCGGTGCCGTCCAGCTGGAAGACCCCGAGCGTGTCGCCGCGGCCGAGCAGTTCGAACGTGCACTCGTCGTCGAGCGGGATCGTCTCGGTCGAAAGCTCCACGCCCCGGTTGTGCTTGACGTTGTCGATGGCGTCGCCGATGACCGTCAGGTTTCGCAGACCCAGAAAGTCCATCTTGAGCAGGCCGATGGCCTCACAGGACGGATAGTCCCAGCCGGTGATGATGGAGCCGTCCGGGCGGGACCACAGCGGCACCTGGCCCATCAGCGGCGAGCTCGACATGATCACCGCGCACGCGTGCACGCCGGCGTTGCGGATCAGGCCCTCCAGGCCCCGCGCGGTGTCGAAGATCTTTTTGACCTCGGGGTCGTTCTCCACGAGGGCGCGCACCTCGGAGGCCTCGGCGTAGCGCTCGTGATCGGGGTCGACGATGCCCGAAAGCGGAATGTCCTGAGCGAACACCGGCGGCGGCAGGGTCTTGGCGACGCGCTCGGCCACCGAAAAGCCCGGCTGGCCGAGATGGGCGCGCGCGGAGTCCTTCAGCGCGGCCTTGGTCTTGATGGTGCCGAAGGTGATGACCTGGGCGACGTTCTCCTCGCCCCACTTGTCGACGGTGTACTGCAGCACCTCGCCGCGCCGGCGCTCGTCGAAGTCGAGGTCGATGTCGGGAGGCGAGACGCGCTCGGGGTTGAGGAAGCGCTCGAAGATCAGCGAGTGCTCGATCGGGTCGAGGTCGGTGATCTGCAGGATGTACGCCACCAGGGAGCCGGTCGCCGAGCCGCGGCCCGGACCCACCGAGATGTTCTGCCGCCTGGCCCACCGCACCAGGTCGCCCACCACGAGGAAGTAGCCGGGGTAGCCCATGTCGGAGATGACGCCCAGCTCGCGGTCGATACGCCGCCGGTATTCGTCGGTCAGCCCGTCGGGGAACCGCTCGGGCGCGTACTTTTCCACGTCGCGGCGCAGCAGCAGGTCCTCGGTCTCGCCTTCCCGCAGCGGGAACCGCGGCATCCGGTTGACCTCGGCGAAGACCTCGTCATAGGAGGTGACCATCTCGGCGACGAGCAGGGTGTTGTCGCAGGCGTCGGCGACCTGGGCGTCCCAGTAGCTCCGCATCTCGGCGGCCGACTTGATGTAGTAGCCGTCGCCGCTGAACTTGAACCGGTTAGGGTCGGTGAGGGTCTTGCCCGACTGCACGCACAGCAGCGCCTCGTGGTTCGTGGAGTCGTGCTGGTGGACGTAGTGGGAGTCGTTGGTGGCCAGCGGACGCAGGCCCAGCCGCTTGCCGATGTCGAGCAGGCCGTCGCGCACCCGCATCTCGATGTCCAGGTCGTGATGCATCAGCTCGAGGAAGAAGTTGTCGCGTCCGAAGATCTCCATGTACTTGCCGGCCGCGGCGTAGGCCTCGTCTTCGTGGCCGAGGCGCAGCCGAGTCTGCACCTCGCCCGACGGGCATCCCGTCGTGGCGACGATCCCCTCGCAGTACCGCGTCAGCAAGTCGACGTCCATGCGCGGCTTTTGATACTGCCCCTCCAGGGACGCCAGACTGGACAACGTCATCAGGTTGCGCAGCCCGGCGGCGTTCTTGGCCAGCATCGTCATGTGCGTGTAGGCCCCGCCGCCGGACACGTCGTCGGACTTTTGATCCGGACGACCCCACCGCACCGGCTTCTTCACGCCGCGGTCGCCCGGCGCCAGGTAGGCCTCGATGCCGATTATGGGTTTGATCCCGGTTTTCTTGGCCTCCTGATAGAACTCGTAGGCGCCGAACATGTTGCCGTGGTCGGTCATGGCGATCGACGACATCCCCAGTCGCTCGACCTCGGCGAACATGGGGCGCATCTTGGCCGCCCCGTCCAGCATCGAGTACTCCGTGTGCACGTGAAGGTGCGCGAAGTCACCAGACATCGATCTCCCCTGACCTGGCCGTCGGTGTTGTCGAGCAGCGCGCGCCGCGACGAGTGCGCGTCGCACGGCATCACACTAGCCCCGCCGAGTTCGGGGTCGAAACCGTCCTAAGAGCTCCTAACTTTGCCCCGTTTCCTGCTGCGCGCCCACCAGGCGGCGCCTCGCCGCGTTGTCGGCACGTGCGCATCCAACGCCGGTATGCCGCAGCACCTCCGCCTTGCGAGAAAACTCGAAACGACGGCGCTTCGCAAGCCGTCGCCACCTGGAGGCCGCTCGCGACGGAAGAGGACAAAGTCAGAAGCTCTAAATGTCGTCGATTCCGGCTCTGCGACGCAGCGCCGGGACGTCGGTGACGACGATGCGGCGGCCCTCGGTGCGCAGCCACCCGCGTTGCGCGAAGGTGCCGATGGCCTGGTTGACGCTTTGTCTCGAGCCGCCCGCCAGCTCCGCCAGCTGGGTCTGATTGAGCTCGAGGGTCACCATGGGGGCGGCGCTGTGGCCGGTGAGCCGGACGAGCGCCTTGGCCACGCGCGCCGGCAGATCGAGAAAGACGTGGTCGGACGACTGCTCGGTGAGCCGTCGGATGATGCCGCCCATGTTGCGCATGACCGCGTCGAGCATGCTGGGACTGGCGTGAATCATCTCCAAAAACGTGGTGCGGGCAAGCGCCATGGCGCTTGTGTCCTCCAGAGCCTCCGCCGAGGCCGAACGGACCGAGCCGTCAAGCAGCGAGACTTCCCCGAGGACGTCGGGCGAGCGCACGACGTGCAGCATGGCGCGCTCTCCGGTAGGGGCGGTGCGAAAAACCGAGACGGCTCCGGAGCGCACCATGATCAGCGACTCTCCGGGGTCGCCTTCGACAAACAGGAGCTGGCCCCGTCTGTACTGGCGCGGTATTGCCGCGGCCGCTATGCGGCGTCGTGCCTCTGTATCCAGGCCGGTGAACATCATGACACCGGCCAGCAGATCGTCAGACGCTCGTGCGTCCAAGGTCCACCCCCTAACCCCCGGAGGGTCCGCTTCTTCGCGTGGGTACCTGTCGATCATTCCTGGCTTTGGCCGCGATGTACAGCCCTGCAGTCGAATGTGCGACAGTGCACGGGCCGGATGTCGGCCACCATGGTGAGGCGCTGGTGTCCGTCCCGGCCAGGATTTTACGTGATTTATTGACGAATGTCCGAATCGCGTGCGGTCATGCATCGTGAACACCCAGTTTCTTAGCTGCAGATTTCACGCCGTACGGTCTCACCGCGGCACGGTCTGACAGCGCAGCGAAACGAAAGACGGGCCGTTCGACGGAGCTGGCCCTCATATGAAAGGTCTATTGCGAAGTGGCGTACCGGTACTTCTACGACTGCGAGTTCATCGAAGACGGGGTCACCATCGACCTGGTGTCCATCGGCGTCGTCGACGAGCGCGGTAGAGAGTTCTACGCGGTGTCCGCCGAGTTCGACGAGTCCAAGGCCATCCCGTGGGTGCGCAAAAACGTGCTGGAGAAGCTGCCCCCGCCCAGCGACCAGGCCTGGCAGATGCGCAAGAAGATACGCGACGACCTCTACGAATTCCTCACCGAGCCGATGCGCGGCGCGTCGAAGGGCCGCATCGAGCTGTGGGCCTGGTACGGCGCGTACGACCACGTGGTGCTCGCACAGCTGTGGGGGCCGATGCCCGCGCTGCCCCGGGCGATTCCCCGCATGACCAAAGACCTCAAGCAGCTGTGGGACGAACTTGGCCGCCCCAGCCTGCCGCCGGCGCCGGCCGACCAGCATTCGGCGCTCGCCGACGCGCGCCACAACCTGGCCCGCTGGCGAGCCATGAACGCCTCGCGTGAGGCCGCCTGACGTCGATATAAGCTGCGGGCGACCCACCGGCGGAGACAACGGGGTCTCTCCTGCGGCTGCGGCAACGTACTTACATAGGAGTTTCACCATGCGCATCGGCGTACTCACCGGCGGCGGCGACTGTCCAGGGCTCAACGCAGTCATCCGGGCGATCGTCCGCAAGGGCGTGTCCCAGTACGGGCACGACTTCATCGGTTTCCGAGACGGCTGGCGGGGTCCGATCGAGGGCAAGACCACACCGCTTGGCGTCGACCAAACCCGCGGCATCCTCCCGCGCGGCGGCACCATCCTGCGCTCCTCGCGCACCAACCCGTACAAGGTCGAAGGCGGAGTCGACAAGCTCAAGGCCACCGTCGCCGACCTCGGCGTCGACGCGATGATCGCCATCGGGGGAGAAGACACCCTCGGCGTCGCCAAGAAGCTCACCGACGACGGAATCCCGGTCGTGGGCGTCCCCAAGACCATCGACAACGACCTCAGCGGCACCGACTACACCTGCGGCTTCGACACCGCCGTCAACATCGCCTCAGAGG
>JBOGDN010000699.1:0-5819 GCA_050742995.1 Stackebrandtia sp.
GTGGTGCCGCGCACCACGAGCTTGGGCTCGAGCAGCAGCTCGGCGCCTGCTGCGCGCTCGCCGCTGAGCTGCTCGTCGGCGGCGCGCACGGCCAGCTGAGCCAGGCCGGCGACGTCCTGGCGGACCGTGGTCAAGTCGATGTGGGACAGTCCGGCGATGTGGCTGTCGTCGTAGCCGACGACGGAGACCTGCTCGGGCACTTTCACCCCGGCGCGGGTGAACACGTCGAGCAGTCCGATGGCGCAGCGGTCGTTGCCGGCGAACACGGCGGTGGGCAGCCGCTCCTCGCCAAGCATGGCGCGGGCGGCGGCCGCGCCGGACTCTTCGGTCTGGTCGCCGGGGATGACGCGGACGCGGTCGCCGAGGTCGTTGCGGCGCATGAAGTCGCGGTAGGCGCGGCGGCGCTCCACCGAGCCGGGGCCTGACCCGCCGTCGACGTGGACGATGTCGCGGTGCCCCAGTTTGACGAGGTGGTCGACGACTTCGCGCACTCCGGGGCGGTCGGCGGTGGTGACGACGTCGACCGGCGCGTCGGGGACGCGTCTGCTCACCACCACGGTGGGCACGCGCGCGGCCAGTTCGGCGATGTCGGCGTCGGGGATGACGGGGCCGACGAGGACGAGCGCCTCGCTGCGGTGCCCGACGAGCGCCTCCACGGCCTTGTGCTCGTCGCGGGCGGGGACGTGGGCGCTGAGGACGATGTCGTAGCCGAGCTCTTCGGCCGCCGGGTAGATCGTCTCCACGATGTCGACGTGGAAGGGGTTTCTGACGGTGAACAGGACGCCGAGCACCTTGCTGCGGCTGCGGGCAAGCAGGCGGGCGGCGATGTCGGGGCGGTATCCGAGCTCGGCGGCAGCCTGGAAGACCCGCTCGCGGGTCTGCTGAGAGGCGCCGGGCTGGTTGCGAAACACCAGCGAGACCAGGGCGCGCGAGACTCCCACGTGCGCGGCGACGTCGGTCATGGTGGGTCTGCGGGACCTCCGCGGGGAGGCGTCGGCCGTCTCGGAGTCCATGCGCCGCCCTTCCGTCGTCGAGTCGGTCGCCTCGCGGGGATCGCGGGTGAAATCTTGCCGGCGCGACAGCTTGACATCGATTGTGAGCTGTGCAATCGTAACAGTTGCTAGCGCGCTCTAGTAGAGCGCTCTAGTCGGAGAGTTTCGGGTCGTTGCGCAGACGACCTTTCATGCCGCGTTGGAGGCGCAGGTGACCGCACCCGGCGGCGAGCCGTACGAGGTCCTCACCGTGGGCAGGGTCGGCGTCGACGTCTATCCGCAGCAGATCGGCGTCGGACTCGAAGACGTCGCTTCCTTCGGCAAGTACCTCGGCGGCAGCCCTGTGAACGTGGCCGTGGCCGCCGCCCGGCTCGGCCGCCGCGCCGCCGTCGTCACCCGCGTCGGCGACGACCCCTTCGGACGGTTCGTCCGCAAGGCGCTCCGCGGCTACGGCGTCGACGACCGTCTGGTCTCCGTCGACCCCGAGCTGCCCACGCCGGTGACCTTCTGCGAGATCTTTCCCCCCGACGACTTCCCGCTGTACTTCTACCGCTTTCCCAAGGCCCCGGACCTGGAGCTGAGCGCCGAGGCGCTCGACCTCGACGCCGTGCGCGGCGCCCGCGTCTTCTGGGCGACCGTCACCGGGCTGTGCGCCGAGCCGAGCCGCTCGGCGACCCTCGCGGCGCTGCGCGCACGCGACAGGCGCGAGATCACTGTGCTCGACTTGGACTACCGGCCGATGTTCTGGGAGTCCCCCGAGCAGGCGCGGCCGCTGATCGCCGAGGCGCTGGCACACGTCACGGTCGCAGTTGGCAACGTCGACGAAGTCGAAACCGCGGTCGGCACGCGCGACCCGATGAAGGCCGCGCGGCTGCTGCGCGAGCGCGGGGTTTCGCTGGCCGTGGTCAAGCAGGGTCCGCGCGGCGTGCTTGCCGTCGACGACTCCGGCGCGGTCGAGGTTCCGCCGGTGCCGGTGGACGTCGTCAACGGCCTTGGCGCCGGGGACGCCTTCGGCGGGGCGCTGTGCCACGGGCTGCTGTCCGACTGGTCGACCGGCGCCGTCGTGACGTTCGCCAACGCCGCCGGCGCGATCGTGGCCGGAAGGCTCGCCTGCTCGGAGGCGATGCCCAGGCCCGCCGAAGTGGAGGAAAAGCTGCGGGAGGCGACCGATGCGCATTGAGACGCGACGCCGGCTCGCCCAAACCCGGCTGCTTCGCCCCGAGGCGATCGCCGAAGCCGCCGCGGCGCGCACGCCCGCCAAAAGCCCGCTCGGCGAGCACGGCAAGGCGATGATCGTGGCCGCCGACCATCCGGCGCGCGGCGCGTTGCGCGCCGGCGGACGCTCAAGCGCCATGGCCGACCGGGCCGAAATGCTGGAGCGGCTGTGTGCGGCGCTGGAGCGTCCCGGCGTCACCGGGGTGCTCGGCAGCGCCGACGTCCTGGAAGATCTGCTGCTGTCGGGAGCGCTGGACGGCAAGACGGTGTTCGGCTCGATGAACCGCGGCGGCCTGGCCGGCGCGTCGTTCGAGGTCGACGACCGCTTCACCGGGATGGACTCCGCGGCGATTTCCCGCATGGGCTTCGAGGGCGGCAAGATGCTGCTGCGCGTCGACTTCGACGACGACTCCACCGCCGCGGCGCTTGAGTCGTGCGCCCGCGCGGTGTCGGCGCTGGCCGAGACGGGGTCGGTCGCGATGGTGGAACCGTTCCTGTCGCGGCGTGTCGACGGACGGCTGGTCAACGACCTGTCCCCGGACGCGGTCGCCACGTCGATCGCCGTGGCCTCCGGCCTGGGCGCGACCTCGGCGTACACCTGGCTGAAGGTCCCGGTCGTCGACGACTTCTCGCGCGTGGTCGCGGCCTCCACGCTGCCGACGCTGCTGCTCGGCGGCGAGGTCGGCGCCGATCCCGACGCGCAGCGGGCCGGCTGGGCCGACTGCCTGCGCGAGCCGAATGTATACGGCCTGGTCGTGGGCCGTTCTCTGTTGTACCCGTCCGACGACGACGTCGCGGCGGCCGTAGACGCGGCGGTGAAATTGTTGTGAACTCCAAACACCATCTTCCCGCCGGCAGCACCGCGACGGGTCCATACCGGACGACGGTGACTCCGGAGACGGCCGGCTGGCGCTATTCCGGGCTGCGGGTGCTCGAGCTGCCGCCGGGCGGGGAGCACTCGTTCGGCACCGGCGACGAGGAGACTCTCGTGCTGCCGCTTTCGGGCGGCTGCACGGTCGTGTGCGGCGACCAGACCTTCGCGGTGACCGGGCGGTCCGACGTGTTCTCCCGCGTCACCGACTTCGTCTACCTGCCGCGCGACGCCCGCGCGACAGTGTCCAGCGTCGGCGGAGGCCGGTTCGCGCTGCCGTCGGCGCGCTGCGAAAGGCGGCTTTCGGCCCGCTACGGCGCGGCCGAGGACGTGCCCGTTGAGCTGCGCGGCGCGGGACAGTCCAGCCGCCAGGTCAACAACTTCTGCACCCCCGGCGTCTTCGAGGCCGACAGGCTCATCGCCTGCGAGGTGCTGACGCCGGCGTCGAACTGGTCGTCCTACCCGCCGCACAAGCACGACGAGGTCACCGAGACCGAGTGTGAGCTCGAAGAGATCTATTACTTCGAGGTCACGCCGGGCCCGCACGGGCCGGGCATGGGTTATCAGCGGGTCTACGGCAAACTCGAGCAGCCCCTCGACGTGCTGGCCGAGGTGCGCAGCGAGGACGTCGTGCTCATCCCCCACGGCTGGCACGGTCCGTCCATGGCCGCGCCCGGATACGACCTGTACTACCTCAACGTCATGGCCGGGCCCGGCGAGGAACGCGCCTGGCTGATCTGCGACGACCCCGCCCACGGCTGGGTGCGCGAGACCTGGCGCGACCAGCCGATCGACCCCCGGCTTCCGCTCAGCTCCGCGACCGAGAAAACGGAAAGATGACGTAAGACGATGGCAGGCGACTCCACGATCAGGCTGACCGTTTCGCAGGCGCTGGTGCGGTTTCTCGCCAACCAGCACACCGAGCGCGACGGCGTCGAGCGGCGGCTGATCGCCGGCTGCTTCGGGATCTTCGGACACGGCAACGTCGCCGGGCTCGGACAGGCCCTGTTGCAGGCGCGGGCCGACGGCGACGCCGACATGCCCTACTACCTGGCGCGCAACGAACAGGGCATGGTGCACAGCGCCGTGGCCTACGCGCGGATGCGCGACCGGCTTTCGACGTTCGCCTGCACCGCGTCGATCGGCCCCGGCTCGACGAACATGGTCACCGGCGCGGCGCTGGCGACGATCAACCGGCTGCCGGTGCTGCTGCTGCCGAGCGACTTTTTCGCCAACCGCGCCCCCGACCCGGTCCTGCAGCAGCTTGAGGACGCCGGGTCGGCCGACGTGTCGGTCAACGACGCGTTTCGTCCGGTGTCGCGGTACTGGGACCGCGTCAACCGTCCCGAGCAGCTCATGCCTGCCGCGCTGGCGGCGATGCGGGTGCTGACCGATCCCGTCGACACCGGCGCGGTGACGCTGGCGCTGCCGCAGGACGTCCAGGCGGAGGCCTTCGACTGGCCGGAGGAGTTCTTCAGGCGTCGGGTGTGGCACGTGCGACGTCCGGCGCCCGATCCGGCCGAGCTCGCCCGCGCCGTGCGGGCGCTGCGCGGCGCCCGCAGACCGCTGCTGGTCGCCGGGGGCGGGGTGATCTACTCGCGGGCGACCGACGCGCTGCGGCGCTTCGCCGACGCGACCGGCGTTCCGGTCGCCGAAACCCAGGCCGGCAAGGGTTCGCTGCCGTGGGACCACGCGTGCGCCGTGGGGGCGCTTGGCGTCACCGGCACGTCCGCGGCCAACGCGCTGGCCGCCGAGGCCGACGTGGTGCTGGGCGTGGGCACCCGCTACAGCGACTTCACCACGGCCTCGCACACCGCTTTCGCCGACCCGAACGTGCGCTTCGTCAACCTCAACGTCGCCGCCTTTGACGCGTCCAAACAGGCCGCCGACACGCTCGTCGCCGACGCCCGGTCCGGTCTGGAGGCGCTGACCTCGGCGCTTGAGGGCTGGCGGGTCGACGCGCGGCGGGAGGACGAGACGTGCCGGCTTGTCGCCGACTGGACGCGCGCCGCCGACGAAGCGCGCCACAGGGGACACAGTCCGCTTCCGGCGCAGACGGAGATCATCGCGGTCCTCAACGAGGCCGTCGGCTCCGACTCGGTGGTGATCAACGCCGCGGGAAGCATGCCAGGCGAGCTGCACATGCTTTGGCGCTCAAGCGATCCCAAGCAGTACCACGTGGAGTACGGCTATTCGTGCATGGGCTACGAGATCGCCGCGGGCGTCGGCGTGAAGCTGGCCGAGCCGCAGCGCGAGGTGTTCGTCCTCGTCGGCGACGGCTCGTACCTGATGATGGCCCAGGAGCTGGTGACCGCCATCTCCGAGAACCTGAAGCTCGTCGTCGTCCTGGTGCAAAACCACGGGTTCGCCTCCATCGGGGCGCTTTCGGAGTCGGTCGGGTCGCAGCGGTTCGGCACCCGCTACCGCTACCGCGACGCGCGCACCGGGCAGCTGGACGGCGACGTGCTCCCCGTGGACCTGGCCGCCAACGCCGCCAGCCTCGGCGCGGACGTGCTGCGCGCCAGAACCGTCGCCGAGTTCCGCGAGGCGCTGTCCACGGCCCGCCGGGCCGGGCGCACCACTGTGGTGCACGTCGAGGTCGACCCGCTGGCGCCGGGAGCGCCGTCCAGCTCCTGGTGGGACGTGCCGGTCGCCGAGGTCTCGACGCTCGACAGCACCGGCAAAGCCCGGGCGGCCTACGTCGCCGCCAAAGACCGCCAACGCCGCCGACTGTGAGAGGG
>JBOGDN010000700.1:0-6372 GCA_050742995.1 Stackebrandtia sp.
CGCCGAAGGTCAGCAGCGCCTGCGCCAGGTGACCGCGTCCGGTCAGCGGCGCCACGGCCGCCGAAAGCACGCCGCCGGAGGCGCCGCCGACGACGGCGCCGGCGACGATCGCGAGGATCAGACCGAGCCAGCTGCCGTCGGTGAGCGTCACCGCGGCGTAGCCGCCGGCGACGTAGACGGTGCCGTGGGCGAGGTTGAGCACCTCGGCCACGCCGAACGCCAACGTCAGTCCGGCGGCCACTGTGAACAGCAGCATCCCGTAGGCGAAGCCGTCGACGACGGTAACCAGATTCGCGTCAAGCCACGCCATGTCGGGGCCTCCTGTAGCGCGGTCGTCTTGGGGGAGGGACTCTAGCCGCCGATCGTCGCCAGGTCCTCGATGACGACGTTGGACAGCTTGTTTCCGTCCTGCTGCACCTCGCGCAGATACCAGCGCTGGATGGGGGCGTGGGTCTTCTCGCTGAACTCCCAGACGCCGCGCGGGCTGTCGATCTGTCCCAGGTCGCCGACCGCTTCGTTGATCGCCTCGGGAGTGACGTCTTCGCCTTCGGGGATGTTTCCGATGGCCTGGTCGAGGACGTACGCGGTGTCCCAGGAGACGGCCGCGTACAGGCTGGCCTGCCTGTCGTATGTCGACGACCATTCGGCGACGAACTCCCGGTTGGCCTGGTTGTCGAGGTCGGGGGAGTAGTTCATGACCGAGAAGATCCCCTTGGCGTCCTCGCCCATGGTCTCCAGAATCGAGCCCTCGGTGAGGAAGGCGCCGTACAGCGGCAGGTCCTTGATCTCGGACTTGGCGTACTGGGTGACGAAGTCGATCGCCTGGGCGCCGGCGTAGAAGGCGTACACCGCCTTGGCGTCGGAGTTGGCGATCTCGGTGAAGTACGGCGTGAAGTTGGTCTCGTCCGGCCAGGGCGTCCAGGTGGACTCGTCTTTTCCGTTGGCCAGCTCGCCGCCGGCTTCCTGGTAGGTGGAGGTGAACCCGCCCATCTGGTCGTAGCCGCCCTGGTAGTCGGGGCCGATGGGGTAGACCGACCCTTCGACGTTTTCGGCCATCCAGGGGCCAAGAGCGGCGCCGGTCTCGGAGGAGATCCAGCTGGTGTGCCACAGCCCGTCCAGCTCGTCGGGGTTGAGGTCCGGGCGGCCGCCGGCGCCGAGGAGGGGGATCTTGTTCTCCTGCGCCACCGGGGCCACGGCGGCGTAGGAGGCGCCGTTGACGATGCCGGCGAGAACGTCGACCTCGTCTTGCTTGATGAGTCGCTCGGCGGCGGGCAGCGAGGTCTCGGGACCGTCGGCCTCGTCGGCGGTGGACAGTTCGACTTCGCGTCCGCCGAGCTTGTTGTCGTGCGCTTCGAGGTAAAGCTTGAAGGCGTCCCTCATGTCTTCGCCCAGCGGCTGGTAGGCGCCCGTCAAAGGCACCTCCCAGCCGACTTTGACGGTGTTCGCGTCCGATGCGTCGTTCGAGCAAGCCGCCATTGCCATCATGGCGAGAAGCCCCGCCGCACCGCCGGCAAACAGCCGTCTGGGCAATGAATGCGTCATTGGTGACTCCATGGGTCAAGGGGTGAGGTGTGCGACAAAAAGGTACAATGCACCCGAATAAGACCAATGGGCAGGTGTCCGTTTCAGCGACTTTCTGCCGGCGCCGGCGCTGTCATCCCGTGTCGGCGGGCAATCGTACAGTCGCGATTTCGACCGCGTATTCGCCGGGGTTCGCCAGTCGCGGCGACTGTCCGTTTCCGTTTCGCATTCGTCGTGTGGCGTATTGTCACGGCTCAATCGCGGACTCTTCGTAACCGATTGTGGCCGTTTCTCAGATCTGGACGACTACTACGGCCTAAGTCGAATCGCTCGAGACGTTGGGAGACTGGAAATGGCGCAGGCCCCGCGGTCATACAACACCTACGCGTTCAAAAACGCCTCCGAAGAGGCCAAGACGCAGCTGTCGCAGCTTGAGGCCTTCCTCGACCCGGTCACCACGGCCTGCCTTGACTCCACGGGCGTCGGGCCGGGCGCCGTCTGTCTTGAAATCGGGCCCGGCGGCGGTTCGGTCGCCTGCTGGACGGCCGACCGGGTCGGCCCCGACGGGCGGGTCACGGCCGTCGACATCAACCCCGTGCACGTGCCCGAAAGGCAGAACCTGGAGGTGGTCCGCCACGACGTCCGCCAGGGCGTGCCGGGCGGACCGTACGACCTGATCCACGCCCGGCTGGTGCTGTCGCACATCGTCGAGCGCCGCGAGATCCTCAAGTCGCTTGTCGGTCTGCTCAACCCCGGCGGCGCTCTGGCGATCGGCGAGTTCGTTCGCGACCCCGTCCGAGTCGTCGTCGCGCCGGACGACGCCGGGGCCGCCCTGTACGCCAAGGTCGCCGAGGCGATCTACGACGGCCTCTCCGACGTGCACGGCGTTGATCTGCGATGGGGCTACGACGTGTTCGCCCTCATGGCCGAAGCCGGCTTGACGGACGTCCGCGGCCGCGAGCACGCGGAGACCTGGACCGGGGGCTCGGGCGGCTCGCGGTTCCTGCACTCCAACAGTTTTCAGTTGGAGAAGCTGATCCGCGGCGGCGGCGTCTCCGCACAGGAGCTGGACCGGTATCGAGAGCTGGTGCTGGACCCCGGATTCACCGTCAAATCCAACCAGTTCGTGAACACTTGGGGACGCAAACCGGGGTAGCCGAATCGGAAACTAACTTTCCGTGCACGGGATTTCGTCTGAACGCTCAACTCCCACACGAGGGTTCCCGCAGGTAGGATCTTGAACCCCAAGATCACTGTCCTCTCCCCCCAGCCTAAGGAGAGCCCTCACCTATGTCACAACGTTTCGCCTCTCGCGTTGTCGCCGCCGCCAGCGCGGGTCTGCTCGTCGTCTCGCTGGCCGCCTGCAGTTCGGCGAAGGACGATCCCGACGTCGTCAATATCGGCTGGCTTGGTCCGTTGACCGGCAACGCCCAGCTGGAGGGCGAGGACATGCTCGCCGGCGTCGAGCTTTACCTGGACGTCCACGACAACATGCTCGGAGGGCGCGAAGTCAATTTGACGGCCCTCGACGAAGGCGAAACCGCGGACGACGCCATGCCGAACGCTCAGAAGCTCGTGAAGCAAGACGAGGTCGTGGCGTTGACCGGCATCCTGAACAGCCCCACCTTCATGGCGGTGGCGCAGATGTCCCAGGAAAGCGGGATTCCCCTGTTGGCCTCGGGCGGGCGTCCCTCGGTCGACCCGGCGGAATTGAACGATCTGAAAGGCGTGTGGCACACCAGCCTGGTGAACGAGTACCCCGGACAGGCCCTGGCGCCGTACGTGTACGACGAGCAGGAAGGCGGATCCGTCTACGCCATCGGCCCCGACCACGCCGGAGGCTACGGAATGGTCGGCGGGTTCGCCGAGGCCTACGCCAAAGAGGGAGGCGAGCTCGCCAACGAAGGCGGCAAAGAGCCCACCTGGACCCCGTACCCGGACACCGCCGACTGGACGCCCTGGCTGAACGAAATCGCCGAATCCGACGCCAAGGCGGTGTTCTTCTTCTACCCCGGCGCCAACGCGGTCGACTTCGTCACGCAATACGCCGAGTCCGAAGTCAAGGACGTGCCGCTGTACACCAGCGTCAGCACCGAGACCCCGCAGCTGGTGGCGCAGAAAGAAGCCGCGCTGGGAATCAAGAGCTCCGTTCCCTACTCCGCCGACCTCGACAACGCGGCCAATCGCGAGTTCGTCTCCGAATGGGCCAACGCCAACGACAACCCGCCGTGGATTCTTCCGGCCGCCGCCTGGGACGCCATGCTCGTGCTCGACACCGCGATCGGGGCCATTCCCCAGGGCGAAGAGGTGACGTCTGAGAAGATCACGGCGGAAATCGAGAAAATCGGCGAGGTGAACAGTCCGCGCGGCCCGTGGCGATTCGGAGAGAAGACCCACGCGCCGGTACAGCGTCACTATCTGCGGGAGGTGCGCCAAGACGGCGACGTCATCTCCAACGTCGTCCTCGAAACTCTCGATACGCTAGGCGAGTAAACGCTCGCGCGGCGTAACGTGGAGATGAGATCCGGCAACAAAGCGACCAAAAAGCACCGCTTCGCCCGGTTGTGGAGTGATCGGGTCTTGACCGCGAAATACCGTCCATTGTAGGCTTGTGGTTTGATTTTCGATCATGTAACCTCACCCCGTCGCTGGAGTGGCGTCGCTACTCCATAATGCGACCCCTGGCCTTCGGCAGGAAGGAGAAGCGTGTGGAAGCCTTCTGGTGGGATCCGCACGTCGACACTGCAAGCTGGCTTGGAACGGCCTCGACGTGCTCGAGGTCGGCCACGGCCGTTTATGCCCGTGTGTGGTGGCTGAGTTGAGAATTAGCAAGAAACTGGTCCTTCTGGTGACCGTCCCGGTCGCCGCCGTCGTGGTGTTCGCGGCCCTGGCGCTGCTGCCCACCGGTCGAGACGCTCTGCAGGCCGACCGGCTGCGCGACCTCGTGGCCACGAGCACCGCCGCCGGGGAGCTGATTCACCAGCTGCAAGACGAGCGTGCCGCCGCGGTTCTCGCGTTGGTCGACGGCTCGGAGGAGACCGAGACGGCCTACCGAGACCAAAACGAAGTCACCGACGGGGCCATCGACAAGTACGAAGAGGTCCGGGGAGAACTGACCGGCCTGCCCGAAAGCGCCGAAGACCGCCTCAATCGAATCGACGCTCAGCTGGAACGGCTTGCGGACCTGCGCGATCAGGCGCTCGGCCGAGAGCAGACCGCCTCGGCCGCGGCGTTCGCCTACCGGATCACCATCGCCGAACTCCTGTCTTACCGCGACACCATCGCGCAGGCCGGGGAGGCGCCCGTCGACATCGCCAACTGGCTGCGGGCCGCGTCGGCGCTGTCGGAAGCCGCCGAGCACATGAGTCTGCAGCAGGTGGCGGTGGTCAGGGCCGCCGGCGCCTCCGAGGATCTGACCCCGATGGCCTTCCAGGAGATCGCCTCCGCGCGCGCCGCGCACACCGACGCGATGCTGAGCTTCGCCGCGCTCGCCAAGCCGGAATGGCTGACCGCCGTGGAGGCCGAGCGGGTAGGCGGCGAGGACGCCGCGGCCGACCCGGACGACGAAGACGCGCAGACCTCGGTCACGCTGCGGGCGCAGTTGCTGGAAGACCAGGTGGCGCGAGTCTCCCCCAACGAGGAGATCACCGTCGACGTGCAGGAGTGGAACCTCGCGGTCGGCGCCCGAGTCGCCATGCTCATGGGCGTCGCCAACGACGTGGACCAGGACGTCACCGCCGACGTCACCACCCTGCGCGACGAACAGCGCAACTTCACCATCGGCCAGGCCATCGGCATCGTCCTGGCCGTGGCCGTCACCGTGCTGCTGGCGGTGTGGCTGGGCAGTCCCGTCATTCGAGGGCTGCGACGACTGCGCGACTCCGCCCGACGCGTGGCGCATGAAGACCTGCCGACCGCGGTTCGCGAACTAGACGAAAACGAGGACCTCGGCGGGTTGACGCCCGGCGAGTTCGCCGACCGCACCACCCCGCCGCTGCAGACCAAGGGCAAGGGCACCGACGAACTGTCAGAGGTCGCCGAGGCGTTCAACGACGTACACCGCGAAGCCATCAGGGTGGCGGCGCAGCAGGCCTTGCTGCGGGTGCACGTCGGCGCGATGTTCGTCCGGCTGGCGCGACGCGGCCACTCGCTGGCGGGCCGGCTGACGGCAACGCTCGACGAGGCCGAACGCGACGAGCAGGACCCGGACCGGCTGCAGCGGCTGTTCCGGCTCGACCACCTGGTCTCGCTGCTCGGGCGAGCCAACGACAGCCTGCTGGTGCTGGGCGGCGCGTCTGCCGCCAAGGTGCGCACGTCCGACGAGAAACTCGGCGACGTGCTGACCGCCGCGCAAAGCCACACCGAGCACTACACACGCATCAACATCAGCATGGTCGACGACGGCGTGTGGATAAACGCCGAGGTCATCGACGACGTGGTGCAGCTGCTGGCCGAGTTGATGGACAACGCCACCAGGTACTCCGAAACCCCCGCCGAAGTCATCGCGCGGTTCCTGACCGACCGGGTCGTCATCCAGGTCCGCGACTTCGGCATCGGCGTCGAGCCGTCGCGGATGGCCAGGTACAACGCGCGGCTGGGCGCTCGCGCCCCGCTGGACTTGGAGGCCATGCAGGCCATGGGGCTGACCGTGGTCGGTCACCTCGCCATCCGGCACGGCATCCACGTGCAGCTGCGCGACGCCGCCGACCGCGGCACCATCGCCGAGGTCACGCTTCCGAGGTCGATGCTCAGCTTCGCCAGCAACCCCGACTCGAATCGCCGCGGCCCCGCGGCCGTCACCGCCGGCCCGGCCGGCGCCCCGCCCCCGCGCGAGGCGCCGCTGTTCCAAAG
>JBOGDN010000701.1:0-10664 GCA_050742995.1 Stackebrandtia sp.
GGCGCACGCTGCGCGGCGACGAACTCGGCGTGCTGCTTGCCGACCACCTCATCCGGCGGGGACGCGCCGGAACGTACGCCGCCACGATCGTGTCCTCGTCGATGCTCGGCACGCTGTGCGCCGCGCGCGGCGTCGACTACGCCGAGACCCTGACCGGGTTCAAGTGGATCGTGCGCGCCGACGAGCGGCTGGCCTTCGGCTACGAGGAGGCGATCGGCTACTGCGTCGCGCCCGATCACGTGCGCGACAAGGACGGCGTGACCGCCGCGCTGCTCGTGTGCGAGCTGGCCGCGGGGCTGCGCTCCGAGCTGCGCGGCCTGCCGGATCGGCTCGACGAGCTGGCCCGCGAGTTCGGGGTGTACATGACCGACCAGCTGTCGGTGCGCGTCGACGACCTGCGGCGGATCACGCGGGCCATGGCGCGGCTGCGTTCGGCCATTCCCACGACGCTGCTTGACGAGCCGGTCGTCGAATGCGTCGACATGCTGCCCGAAGCCGACGTGGTGAAGCTGCGCACCGAGGCCGCGCGCGTCGTAGTGCGCCCCTCGGGCACCGAACCGAAGCTCAAGGCGTACCTGGAGGTCGTGGAGCCGGTGATCGACGACGTGGCGACGGCGCGGGAGCGCGCGGCGGCGGGCCTGCGGGCGCTGCGTTCGGAGACGGCGGCCGCGCTGGGCCTGTAAGCGGTTCAGGACGAGTACGGGCCGCTCGAGCCGTTCTTGTTCTTCTTGGTCAGCACCACGATCAACGCGACCGCGGCGCCGACGACGACCAGGCAGCACAGCGCCAACGCCACAAGCACCGTGGCGGAAAAGGCGACGTCCACGTCAGAACCTCCGTACGGGTCGAATCGTCGGTCACCGGTTGGCGCCGGGCGGAGGCGGCCGGCTCGCTTCGCGTGCTTTCTTCTTCTTTCTGTCCATCCTGACGAAGATCACGATGAGTATCACCGCGCCGATGAGGCCGCTCAGGCAGGACAGCAGCCCGAACACGCCTTCCGCCAGGATCGCCAGCCGTTCGAGATCGTCCACCTTAGAACCGCCGGTACTGCCCGAACTGACGGTCGCCGGCGTCGCCGAGGCCGGGGACGATGAACGCGTTTTCGTTGAGGCCCTCGTCTATCGAGGCGGTGGTGACGCGCAGCGGCAGGCCGGACTGACGCAGCCGGTCGATCCCCTGCGGCGCGGCAAGCACGCATACCACCGTGATGTCGACGCAGCCCCGGTCGGCGATCATCTGGCAGCAGCGCAGCAGCGAGCCGCCGGTGGCGACCATCGGGTCGAGCACGATGACGTGACGCCCTTCCAGGTCTTCGGGCAGCGACTCCATGTAGGCGCGAGGCTCGTGCGTCTCCTCGTCGCGCGCCAGACCGACGAAGCCCATGGTCGCCTCGGGCAGCAGCGCGTGCGCGGCGTCGGCCATGCCGAGACCCGCGCGCAGCACCGGCACCAGCAGGGGCGGGTTCGCCAGCCGGGTGCCCGTCGCCGGCGCCACCGGCGTGTGGATCTCGAAGCGCTCCACGGCGATGTCGCGGGTGGCCTCGTACACGAGCAGGCTGGTGAGTTCGTGCAGCGCGGCGCGAAACTCGCCGGAGTCGGTGCGCGCGTCGCGCATAGCGGTCAGCCGCGACGCGGCGAGGGGGTGCTCAGCGACCTGTACGTCCACGATCCGGAACTGTACCGGCCCGGCGGCGGCTACGCCGCGTCCAGGTAGCGGCGCACGGCTTTGCGCGTCAGGTCGCTGACCGTGGTGTGCTCGGCGTCGGCTTGCGCGTCGACCCGCTGCTTCAGCTCCGGGTCGAAGCGGATCGCCACGACGTTCGCCGGCTCCGAGCCCATGAGCTTGCGGCCGCGCTTCTTCAGCAGCTTTTCGACGTCGTAGCCGGCCTCGGCCTCGTCTGCGAGTTTCTGTATGAGTTCGTCGGTCAACGGGATGCCGCCTGCGGTCGGCGTCTTCTCTTCAGCGCTCATATGTCCTCCCTGGGCGTTCGCGGTTGTCCTCACGGCAGCAGCCCCAGGTATTTGGGCCGCAGCTTCATTCCATGAATGATCGACTCTTCTCCGTCATCTCGCAGCACCACCACGATCTCGAGCAGATTCCCGGCCATGCTGGGGCCGATCCTGAGTTCCCGCGGCGGTCCGCCGTTGTCTTCGAGCCGCACAGCGACAAGCTGGCGCTTCGCCGCATGCAGCAGATCTTCGTCAGTTACGCCGTGTTTCCGGGCGGAAGGTCGTATCTCCACGCCGAAAAACGTATTACGAATACTAGCGTAGACCCGTGGCGACACGCCGTCAAGTCGCATGATCCCGCCCACACGTACACTCGCGCTCATGATCCCTCTCCTCGCGCCCGAGGACGCCGTGGCGCGCCTTGGCAGGCTGCCCGGCGTCGACCAAGTGGGTCTCGAACAGCGCGCCGCCACCCTGGCGACCCGGTCCATCAAGACCACCGCCAAGGCGTGGGCGATCGACACCGCGATCTCCATGGTCGACCTGACCACCTTGGAGGGCGCCGACACCCCGGGCAAGGTGCGTTCGCTGTGCGCCAAGGCGATGCGGCCCGACCCGTCCGACCCCTCCTGCCCGGCTGTGGGCGCGGTGTGCGTCTACCCGACGCTCGTCGGCGTCGCCGCCGAGGCCGTTGCCGGCTCCGGCGTGCACGTGGCGAGCGTGGCCACGGCCTTCCCCTCCGGGCAGGCGCCCATGGAAGTCAAGATCGTCGACACCAAGGCCGCCGTGGCGGCCGGCGCCGACGAAATCGACATGGTGATCAACCGGGGCGCGTTCCTGTCGGGCGACCTGGAGACGGTGTACTCCGAGATCGTCGCCGTCAAGGAAGCCTGCGGCGACGCCCACCTGAAGGTGATCCTGGAGACCGGCGAGCTTGGCGGCTACGACAAGGTGCGCGCCGCGTCCTGGCTGGCCATGTACGCCGGGGCCGACTTCATCAAGACCTCCACCGGCAAGGTCGCCCCCGCGGCCACCCTGCCGGTGACGCTGCTGATGCTCGAGGCCGTGCGGGACTTCCGCGAGAAGACCGGACGCCAGGTCGGCGTCAAACCCGCCGGCGGCATCCGCGCCGCCAAGGACGCGCTGCGGTACCTGGTGACGGTCAAGGAGACCGCCGGGGACGACTGGCTTTCGCCCGACTGGTTCCGCTTCGGCGCCTCGAGCCTTCTCAACGACTTGCTGATGCAGCGTCAGAAACTGGCAACGGGCCGCTACTCCGGCCCCGACTACGTGACGGTGGACTAGATGTTCGAGTACGCACCCGCTCCGGAATCCAGAGCGATCGTCGACGTCAAGCCGTCCTACGGCCTGTTCGTCGGCGGCGAGTTCGTCGACTCCAAAGACGGCTCCGCGTTCAAGACCGTGAACCCGGCCAGCGAGGAGACCCTCTCGGAGGTGACCGCGGCCGGCGCCGCCGACGTCGACGCCGCGGTGGCGGCGGCCCGCAAGGCTTACGACACCGTGTGGGGGCCAATGCCCGGCGCCGAGCGCGCCAAGTACATCTACAGGATCGCGCGCATCATCGCCGAACGCTCCCGCGAACTGGCGGTGCTCGAGTCTCTGGACAACGGCAAGCCGATCCGCGAATCGCGCGACGTCGACCTGCCCCTGGTGGCCGCGCACTTCTTCTACAACGCCGGCTGGGCGGACAAGCTCTCTCACGCCGGCTACGGAGCGGACCCGCGGCCGCTTGGCGTTGCCGGGCAGGTGATCCCGTGGAACTTCCCGCTGCTGATGCTGGCGTGGAAGATCGCGCCGGCCCTGGCCTGCGGCAACACCGTGGTGCTCAAGCCGGCCGAGACCACGCCGCTTTCGGCGCTCGCCTTCGCCGAGATCTGCCAGCAGGCCGACCTGCCGCCGGGCGTGGTCAACATCGTCACCGGCGCCGGGGACACCGGGCAGGCACTGGTGTCGCACCCGGGGATCGACAAAGTCGCCTTCACCGGCTCCACCGGGGTGGGCCGTCACATCGCCAAGGCGGTGGCCGGCACCCGCAAGAAGCTCACGCTGGAGCTGGGCGGCAAGGCCGCCAACATCGTCTTCGCCGACGCCGCGCTCGACCAGGCCGTCGAGGGAATCGTCAACGGCATCTTCTTCAACCAGGGGCACGTGTGCTGCGCCGGCTCGCGGCTGCTCGTGGAGGAGTCGGTCGCCGAGGAGGTGCTCGCCAGGCTGAAGCGGCGCATGACCACGCTGCGCCTCGGCGACCCGCTCGACAAGAACACCGACATCGGCGCGATCAACTCCGCCGAGCAGCTGGCGCGGATCAAGGAGCTGACGGCCGCGGGCGAGGCCGAGGGCGCGCAGCCCTGGTCGCCGGCGTGCGACCTGCCCGAGCACGGCTACTGGTTCGCGCCGACCGTGTTCACCGGCGTGTCGCAGGCGCACCGCGTCGCCCGCGAGGAGATCTTCGGGCCGGTGCTTTCGGTCCTGACCTTCCGCACGCCCGAGGAGGCCATGGCCAAGGCGAACAACACGCCCTACGGCCTGTCGGCGGGGGTGTGGACCGAGAAGGGGTCTCGGATCCTGTGGGCCGCCACGCAGCTGAAGGCCGGCGTGGTGTGGGCCAACACGTTCAACAAATTCGACGCGACCTCGCCGTTCGGCGGCCTGAAGGAGTCCGGCTACGGCCGGGAAGGCGGTCGCCACGGCCTGGAGGCGTATCTGAATGTCTAAACGATTGTCGGTGCGCAAGACCTACAAGCTCTACCTGGGCGGGAAGTTCCCGCGCAGCGAGTCCGGGAGGACGTATCAGGTGACGACTCCCAACGGAACGCTGCTCGCCCACGCGGCTCGGGCCTCCCGCAAGGACGTCCGCGACGCGGTGGCCGCGGCGCGCAAGGCGCAGCCGGGCTGGGCCGGCGCCACGGCTTACCTACGTGGACAGATCGTCTACCGCATGGCCGAAATGGTCGAAGGGCGGCGACAACAGTTCGCCGCCGAGGTACGCGACGGGGCGGGTCTTTCGTGGAAGGCGGCCGAGTCTCAAGTGGACGCTGCCGTCGACCGTCTCGTGTGGTACGCGGGTTGGTCGGACAAGCTCTCGCAAGTGCTCGGCGGCGCCAACCCGGTGGCCGGGCCGTTCTTCAATCACTCCGCTCCCGAGCCGGTGGGCGTGGTCGCGATCGTGGCGCCGCAGGAGGACAGTCTGCTTGGGCTTGTCAGCGTCGTGGCCCCCGCGATCGTCTCCGGAAACGCGGTGGTGGTGCTGGCGTCGCAGGAGCGTCCGCTGCCGGCGATCACGTTCGGCGAGGCTCTGGCCACGTCCGATCTGCCCGGCGGGGTCGTCAACATCTTGACCGGCCAGGTCGCCGAGCTGACGCCGTGGCTGTCCTCTCACGCCGACGTCAACGCCGTCGACTTGGGCGGCGTCGCCGACGCGCAGTTGTCCGCCGACTGCGAAGTCTCAGCCGCCGAGAATCTCAAGCGGGTCGTTCGGCCGGAAAATCGCGACTGGACGGCTGAGCCCGACATCGACCGACTGCGTCGATTCGTGGAAATAAAGACGGTGTGGCATCCTGCCGGGGTCTGAGCCGCGCCTTATCAATGGTTAATGTGACGGAGGCCAGACGACGACGTCCGCGCCCGGGCCCATAAGCTCAGGGGCGACTAAAACCGATCAGGACACGGAGACCGCAGTGGCACCGCAGGACAAGGCGCCGAAGAAGGACAAAAAGCCAGACGTCGACGAAGCCGAAACCGACGCGCTGGACAGCGAGGAGTCGCGGGAGCGCGACGCCGACGCGGACGCCTTCTGGGAGAAAGTCGGCGTGGCGCCGATCGAGATCGCCATGCCCAAGGGCGTCGGGCTGACGCTGCGGGCCTACCGCATGTCTGACGAGGTCGAAGAAGACGAACCGGAAGAAGACGAGCCGGAGGAGTCGGAAGAGGACGTCGTCGAGGAGGCTGAAGAGGCCAAGGGCGGCAAAAAGGGCAAGCGGGGAAAACAGCAGCCTGAGGAAGACGACGAAGAAGACGAAGACGTCGTCCCCAAGCACGAAGACCTCGACGCCGACGAGCCGTCGGAGGAGGACTTCGAGGACGAGGACGAGGAAGAAGACGAAGAGCCCGAAGACGACGACGAAGAGGTCGAATTCGAGGCCGAAGAGGTGCCGATCTTCCTCAGTCACCGCGGCAAACTGCCGCTTTTCGAATCCGCCGAAGCGCTGGTAGCGTACGTCAAGTCCGACGCTCCCACCGACCTTGCGGTCATCGACACCTGGGACGAGCTGGTCAAAGACATTAAGGTCGACTATGTCGTCGCCGACGAAGCCGACGTCTACGAACTCGACTTGGTGGTCAAGAACCTGCGCGGCGGTCACGACTCCTGGGAGCCGGAACTGGTCATCGGCGCCGGCGAGCTGGCGCGCGATCTGGGCTACGCCTTGCGCAACGAGGGCATCATGTCAACACTGGGCGAGGGTTCGCCGCTGGACAAACTCGACAACGCCCTTCGGGACGTGGCCGAGGGAGGCCTGCGCGCGATGTTCGCCCGCCGCAAGCTCCGCAAGGTCGGGACCCAGCAGTCTTCGCTGGCCTGGCGCGGAATCATCAACAAAATCGGCGACGCCGTGGACTGGCGGAAGTAGCACTCTTGCGGGATTATCGAGATTGACGGTGAGCCGTAGCCAACCGGCCACGCCGACAGGCGACGGAGAGGAGCGCAGCGCAGTGCGGATCTTTTGTGGATTGACCGTTGACCGAAAGGCGGTAGCGACCGCCTTGGTCAACGAGCGCGGCGGCGTGGTCGCCACCGGCTCGGTCGCCGACGATCCCGCAGGCTATCTGGAGCTGTGCCGCATGTGGGTGCGGCACGGCGACCCGGCGACGGTTTCAGTCGCCGACGACGGCGAGATCCGCACCCTCAACGTCCTGTCCTCCGCCGCCGGCCAGCTCACAGTCTCCGTCGGCCCGAGCGACGCCGCGGACGCCCTCGACCGGGCGGTCGACATCGCCCAGCAGCTGGCATACGGCGAGATCTCGCCGCGCAACGGCGCCGACCCCGACGTCGAGGTCCGCCGGCTGACGCTGGCGGCGCACGCCATGGCCGTCAGCGGGCACGCCGGCCGGTGCGCCGTCGTCGAAGTCCTGCGCCAGTGCCACCCGGCCGCGCTTGCGGCCTGGGACGACCCCACCGAGATCGCCGCCCTCGAGATCTTGCGCGCCTGCCCCGACCCGGCCGAGGCGATCCGTCTCGACCCCCGGCAGCTGAGCGAGTCCATGCGAGACCGCGTCGACCCGCACCGGGTCGCGACGCTGGCGCAGACCCTGTCGCGCGCGGCCTCCGACTACAACCGCAAGTCCGCGCCGGAGACGGCCGCCTGCATCGCCGCGGCCGTGGAGTCCGCGCTGGCCTGCGAGCGCGCCTGCGACTCGCTGGCGCGGTCCCTTGACGGCTGTCTGAACGAGCCGCTGCGGCGACGCGCGCCCCGCAAGACGACCACCTCTGAACTGCCGCAGCGTCGCTCCGCCTCGGAGCTGGCGGGCGCCGAGGGGTGGATCGAGTCGCGTACCGGCGCGCATCCCGTCATTCCGGCGCCGAAGCTGCAGCCGCCGCCGCGCGTGGAGACCACGTCGGGCCAGATGCCTGTGACGCCGCCGACACCGCCGCCGACGCGCGGGCGGAAGAAGTCCGCCTCCGACGCCGCGCGCCCCCCGGCGCGAACGAACCGTTCCAGCCGGTCGCGCGTTGCCGACGACACGCCGATCGCCGAGGGCCTGCCGAAGATGCCGGAGCCCCCGGAATTCGTCGAGCCGGTCACCACCGACATGCGTCCGCCCGCCGCGCCCGGACCGGACATGCTCAGCGCCCCGCCGATCGAGCTGCCCGCGGAGCTCGAGGACGCCGACGACGACCTGCTGATCTTCAGCCAAGCACGCTCGGCCTGGTTCAAGGGTCCGGCCGTCGACGAGCCGGGCAAGGACTGGAGTACTCCGGCCGACGAGGGCTGGCGCGCGGCCGCCGCGGTCGCCTCGAGCGACTCCCCGGCCGGCGAGACCACCGGCAGCGGACTGCCGCGACGCGTTCCACAGGCCAACCTGGTGCCGGGATCGGCGATCCTGGCCGACGCTCCCCCCGCCCCGATCGTCCGGGACGCCACCACGCTGGCGTCGCGGACCGCCGGATACTTCCGCGGCTGGAGCCGGGCGCGCCGCGAGACCGTCAGAGCTGGAGTGTGAGCGGGAACTGCTGTGACTAACCTGGGTGTTTACGAACGTTCGCTGAGCATGCTGCTGGCCTCGCTGGTGGCCCGCACCCCCGGCTTGTCTCATGCGGTGCTGGTGAGCGTCGACGGAATGCCCCTGGCCATGTCGGCCGGTCTTCCCCGCGAACGCGCCCTTCAACTGGCGAGCATCGGCTCGGGCATCCTCTCCCTGGGAGACGGCGCCGGCAAGGCGCTTGAGACCGGCACCGCCAACCAGATCATGGTGGAGATGGCCGAAGGCCTCCTGCTGGCCGCGCCCGTGGGACCGCAGATCTGCCTTTCGCTGCTTGCCGTGTCGCAGTGCAGCCGCGAACAGCTCGGCTACGA
Source organism: Stackebrandtia sp. (assembly GCA_050742995.1). Lineage (GTDB taxonomy): Bacteria > Actinomycetota > Actinomycetes > Mycobacteriales > Micromonosporaceae > Stackebrandtia. Next base: position 8,543 of record JBOGDN010000701.1, read on the forward strand.
GATCGGCCATTTCGCCGCCCAGGTCCGTCCGCTGTTGGACGAGGCCCTCACCAACACCGGCCAGATCCCGAAAATCAAGTAACCTCCGCGACGAGATCGTACAGGTACTCCGGGAGACGCTCGGAGATGACCGCGATCTCCGCGGCTGAGGCGAGGTCGCGGTATTTGCCCACGTTGCGTCGCGAGGCCTCGAGATCGAAGCGGCCTCGGCGGCGGTCGCCGGGGTCGAACCCGACGAAACGCCGCACCCTGTCGGCGGCCTCGGAGTGCCGCAGCAGGAACTCCTCGAATCCGATCGTCATCACGTCGTGTCCATGACGGTCGACGAGCTCGGGACGGGCCGCTTCGACGGCCTCGCGGCGGCGCCGGTATCGCTTGGCGTACTGCTCGGCGTCGAGGAGCTTGCGTCCGGGCTGCATGTGGATCGCCCTGGCCTCGGCGAAGTTGTCGCGCGGGTCGCGGTGCACCACGATGAACTTCGACGGCGGCGTGAAGCGGGCGAGCCGAAGCCGCCAGGCGGGGATCGCCTGGTCGACGAGCAGGTAGTCGGCGCCGCTGTCGGCCGCCGCGGCGTCGAGCGCCCGTGTCGTCCAGTCGCGAAAATGCTCCTCGACGCGTTCGGTCGACGGCGCGTTCCGGCTCAGCGCCACCAGCTGTGTGAAACACCCCAGGCAGGCGTGCAGGTACCCGCGGGCCGCCGGCTGGCCGAACAAGAGGCGGCTGTGCCTGTTCACTTTTTCCCTGGGGTGGTAGACGCCTTCGGGGCAGCCGGTCACGCAGCGGCCGACGATGTGCAGATAGAAGTCGACCAGGTCTGATTCGGACAAAGCGCCGGCTTCCGCGTGCCGCTTGGCCAGGTCGGCGACGCCGCCGGGGCCTTTCAGGAGCCTTATCTCCCCGGCCGGCGACCATTTGACGACGCCGGGGTGGTCGCCCAGGAAGTCGAAAACGGCGCTGGACCCGGAATAGAAGTGGCCCGCCAGGAAGATTCGCCGCTGCGGCGACAGACGCGGCGGAGACAGCGCGGCCCCGGCTTCGGCCAGACGCCGCATCCGAAGTCGCGCCGCGGAAACGGCAAGCGACAGCGCTTCGGCGGCGTCGCCGACGTGCGCCTTGAAGGCGATCGTCCAGTCCGTCAGGTCGAGGTTGTCGGGGTCGTGCGCCAGCCGCGACTTCACGAAGTCATGCGCCTGCGCCAGCCGGTCGGCGTTGGCGAGCGCCGCGATCTCGGCGTCGCGGCGACGCGACCGCCCGGCGTGCGTCAACCGCGAGGCCAGGCGACCGCGCAGTCTGTACGTCTGTCTACGAACGGTGTCGATTGACACGTCGAACTCCCCACATATGCCCGCGGCTCTCCCCGGTCGGCGCGCGCAGGGTCACATGTTAGACGTCAAATACCCCGCCGCCCGGCGAATCTAACGGGGACGGCGGGCTTTTTTCTATACTCGGCCTACAGACCGAGGGCACGGGCGGCCGCGTCGGCGTCCACCGGGATCGTCTCGGGGCGCGGCGCCGTGGACACGGCCCAGTCGGGGTCCTTCAGGCCGTGGCCGGTCAGCGTGCACACCACCGTCGAGCCGGGCTTGACCACGCCCTCGGCCGCGGCGTTGAGCAGGACCGCCACGCTGGCAGCCGAGGCCAGCTCCACGAAGACGCCTTCGCTGCGGGCCAGCAGCAGGTAGGCGCGGTGGATGTCGCGGTCGGTCACGGCGAAGATCGCCCCGCCCGACTCGTCGCGCGCGGCTTCGGCCTTGGTCCAGCTGGCTGGGTTGCCGATGCGGATCGCGGTGGCGATGGTCTGCGGGTCGGACACGACATGGCCGTCGACGATCGGCGCGGCGCCAGAGGCCTGCGCCCCGATCATGCGGGGGGTGCGCGCGGCGTTTCCGGCGGCGTGGTCTTCGCGGTAGCCCATCCAGTAGGCGGCGATGTTGCCGGCGTTGCCGACCGGCAGGCAGTGGACGTCCGGAGCGTCTCCGAGCTCCGAGACGATCTCGAAGGCGGCGGTCTTCTGGCCCTGCAGCCGGTGTTCGTTGACCGAGTTCACCAGCGCCACCGGGTAGTCGAGCGCCAGTTTGGACGCCAGGGCCAGGCAGTCGTCGAAGTTGCCGTCGACCTGCAT
>JBOGDN010000702.1:0-7752 GCA_050742995.1 Stackebrandtia sp.
GGCCAATTCCGGGTCGGTGAACACGTTGGCCGCCACCGTCTGCAGCCGAAGCGGCTTCACCGCTTCGCCGAGCGCGTGCCACATGGCGATTCTTCCCTGCATCGCGGCCACCGAGGCCAGCGGCAGCACGCCGGTGACGTCTCCGGCGGCGTAGATCCCCGGGACCTTTGTGCGCGAGACGCGGTCGGTGACGATGTATCCGCCGCCGTCGATTTCGACGCCGGCCTGGGCCAGACCGAGGTCGGTGGTGTTGGGCACCGAGCCGACCGTCATCAGGGCGTGTGTGCCGGTGACGGTCTGGCCGTCGGCGAGTTCGGCGCGCACCCCGTCGCCGTCGCCGACGACCTTGACGGCGCGCGCGTTGGAGCAGATGGTCATGCCGCGCTCGCGGAAGACGTTCTCGATGGCCATGGCCGCGTCGGCGTCCTCGTGCGGCAGCACATGGTCCCGGGAGGACACCAGGGTCACGTCGACGCCCATCGCCAGGTAGGCCGAGGCGAATTCGGCGCCGGTGACGCCGGATCCGACCACGATAAGCCGCTGCGGCAGCGCGTCCAGCTCGTACACCTGCCGCCACGTCAGCACGCGCCGGCCGTCGGGTTCGGCGTCGGGCAGCACCCGGGGCGTGGCGCCGGTGGCCAGCAGCACCACGTCGGCGTCCACCTCGTATTCGTCGCCGTCGGAAGGCGCGACGCTCACCCGGTGGGTGAAGTCGCTGCGGCCGCCGGTGAGCCGGCCGCGACCGCAGACATATGTCACTCCGGCTTTGACGAGCTTGGCGCGCACGTCGTTCGACTGCTGCGCGGCCAGCCGCTTGACCCGATCGTGCACGGCGGCGGCGTCGACGGTGACGGTCTCGGCGGACACGCCAAGGCGCGCGGCCCGGCTCATGGCCGTGCGCACGGTCGAGGAGGCGATGAACGTCTTCGACGGGACGCAGTCGCTGACGACGCACGCACCTCCGGCGCCGGTCTCCTCGACGAGGGTGACCCCCGCGCCCAGCTGGGCCGCGACGAGAGCCGCCTCGTACCCGGCGGGACCGCCGCCGATGATGACGATGCGAGACACGGATCACCTCTTGCTTTCACGAAATTCAGGTCAACGGCTGCGCTGCGATTCTCCATCACGATATCTTCGTAAAGTGCTGCTGTACGCCGCCTATGGCTCAAATCTGGACCCTGGCCGAATGCGGGCCACGTGTCCTCAGTCCCCATTGGTCGACACCGGCTGGCTTGAAGGCTGGCGGCTGACGTTCGGCGGCCGTGAGCTGGGCTGGGAATCAGCCGTGGCCACCGCCGTCGAGGCTTCCGGAGAGCGCACCTTTGTGGCGCTTTACGACGTGAACTCCAACGACGCGGCCACTCTCGACGAGTTGGAGGGCGCGGTCGGCGGCATGTACCGCCGGATACACACCACCGTCGCCACGCTCAACGGCGACGTCCCGGTGTGGATGTACGTCTTCGACGGTTACGAAGGCGGGCTGCCAAGCGTGTGGTACCTGGCCGAGCTCGCCGCGGCCGCCGAGCGCGCCGGCGCCCCCGAGGACTACGTGGCGGCCCTGCGCAAGCGTCCCACCATGCCGTGTTGACGGCCAAAACGTCGAACAGCGAAAGGGAGCCCGCCTTTCCTCAGACGGGCTCCCTTTCGCGTTTGAGCTCTAGAACGCCGCCGATTCGCAGGCGGCGAGCGCGGTGTGCACCATGACGCGCACGCCGTGGCCGATGGCCCGCTCGTCGACGTCGAAGTCGCCCTGGTGGATGTCGAGCTGTTCGCCGGGACGGCCGACGCCGAGGCGGGCCATGGCGCCGGGAACCTGCTCCAGGTACCAGGCGAAGTCCTCCCCGCCCATGCTCAGCGGGGCCTCGACCACGGCGTTCTCGCCGAGGGCGGCCGACGCCGCGCCGGCGAACACCGCGGTGGCGACGCGATCGTTGATCACCGGCGGCACTCCGCGGGTGTATTGGATCTCGGCTTCGGCGCCGGCGGCCCTTGCCACGTCCTTGACGATGTCGGTGACCATGTCGGGCACCGTCTTCCACGCGTCGCGGTCGAGCATGCGCACGGTGCCGCGCAGGCTGCCCTCGCGCGGTATGGCGTTGGGGGCGGACCCGGCCTGGATCGCGCCGAACACCAGGGCCACGCCGGTGCGCGGGTCGAGCCTGCGGTCGAGCAGCGCGGGAACGTCCACCGCCACGCGCGACAGCGCGTACACCAGGTCCGTCGTCAGGTGCGGACGGGAGGTGTGCCCGCCGCGGCCGCTCAGCCGCACCTCGAGCATGTCGGAGGCGGCCGTCAGCGGCCCGGACCGGACGCCGACCATGCCGGCGGGCGTCTTGGGGTCGCAGTGCACCGCGAAGATGGCCGAGACGCCCTCGAGCGCGCCGGCGTGCATCATCACCGGCGCTCCGGACGGGAACTGCTCCTCGCTGGGCTGGAACACCAGCCGCACGCGTCCGGGCAGCTGACCGTTGCGGTGCAGCTCGGCCAGCACCTGGCCGGCGCCGATCAGCACCGTCGTGTGCACGTCGTGTCCGCAGGCGTGGCAGACGCCGGGGACCGTCGAGCGATACGGGACGTCCTTGGGGTCGTCGATCGGCAGCGCGTCCATGTCGGCGCGCAACGCCACGATGCGGTCGTCGTCGCCCTCCCCGATGTCGCACAGCACCCCGTTGCCGCCGGGGATCATGCGCGGCTCGAGTCCGACGCGTCGCAGCCGTTCGGCGACGAATTCCGCCGTCCCGTGCTCACAGCCCGAAAGCTCAGGATTGGCGTGCAGATAACGTCGTACGTCCGTCAATTCACATTCGTGCGCCGCGAGCCAGCCGTCGAGTACCCCGGGAAGCGATTCGCGTCGCCAGATCGGGGACGAGCTCGACGGCTCGGGCTGGGCGGGCCGCGAAGGCTCCGCCGTGGTTTCTGCGGTTAGCGTCGACATGAGTGCTTGACTTTCGTATCGAGGACTGTTGAATTGACGAACGTTGATCAGACTAAACCGACGAACATCACTGTACGCAACCAACGCTGGTTTCGCCGATGCCTTTGTCTTCCTCTCGTCCGTAAGCGAACGCCCTGGCTGTCGACAAAACGGCGAAGCCGACACCACGGCGCACACCTCGTATAACGCGTCACAGGAATTGAAGTTACGGCTCTGCTGAGGCGTCAGTCTTGAGACGGACTCGCATGCCGGCGATGACGCTAGTTCTGATCACCCTTACGGTGGGTAATCGTAGCTCGGAAGAATTCTCGGTCACTTTTTCAGCGATTTAAGGTTCGTCCCGACTCGTAAGAATGAATATGACGGTCGGTGCGCGAACGGATCCTCACGTTGCGCGCTTTACGCCCCCGCCCCGCCGACGGTTTGTACCCGCGGACGCGGCGTCTAAAACGAGTCTGGGGGAGTATACGTCCCCCACACTTCACGCAATGCGCCGCATACTTCGCCCACGGTGGCCATTGCCGCCAACGCGGTCTTGGCGGGGAAGAGGACGTTGCCGTCGGAGCCGGCCGCCGCGCGCACCTCGTCGAGCGCCCGCGAAACCGCGGCGGCGTCGCGTTCGGCGCGCAGCCGGCTCAGGCGCTCTCGCTGTGCGGCCTCGATGGTCGGGTCGACCCGCATCGGCTCGTAGGGCTCGTCGCCGTCGTAGGCGTACTTGTTGACTCCCACGACGACGCGCTCGCCGGAGTCGATCTCCTGGGCGGTGCGGTACGCGGCGGTCTCGATCTCGTTTTTCTGGAAACCCGCCTCGATGGCGGCGGTCGCCGAGCCGAATTCGAACACGCGCGCGATCATGGCCTCGGACACGGCCTCGATCTCGTCGGTCATCGCCTCCATCAGGTACGAACCGGCGAAGGGGTCGACCACGGCGGTCACGTCGGTCTCGGAGGCCAGCACCTGCTGGGTGCGCAGCGCCAGCCTGGCCGCCTTCTCGCTGGGTAGGGCGATCGCCTCGTCGAAGCTGTTGGTGTGCAGCGACTGGGTGCCTCCCAGCACCGCTCCCAGGCCCTGCAGCGCCACCCGCACCAGATTGACCTCCGGCTGCTGCGCGGTCAGCTGCACGCCCGCGGTCTGGGTGTGGAAGCGCAGCATCAGCGACTTGGGGTTCTTGGCGCCGAACTGCTCGCGCATCACCTTCGCCCAGATGCGCCGCGCGGCCCGGAACTTGGCGACCTCCTCGAGCAGCGTGGTGCGCGCGACGAAGAAGAACGAAAGCCGCGGCGCGAACTCGTCGACGTCCAGGCCCGACGCGATCGCGGTGCGCACGTACTCGATGCCGTCGGCGAGGGTGAACGCGATCTCCTGCACGGGAGTCGCCCCGGCCTCGGCCATGTGATACCCCGAAATGGAGATCGTGTTCAACCTGGGGATCTCGGCGCGGCAGTAGGCGAAGGTGTCGGCGACCAGCCGCAGCGAAGGCTCCGGCGGGAAAATGTAGGTGCCGCGGGCGATGTACTCCTTGAGAATGTCGTTTTGGATCGTCCCCGTCAGCGCGTCGGAGGAGACGCCCTGTTCCTCGGCGACGAGCTGATAGAGCAGCAGCAGCAGCGAAGCCGGCGCGTTGATGGTCATCGACGTGGAGACCTTGTCGAGCGGGATGTCCTTGAAGAGCGCGCGCATGTCGTCGAGAGAGTCGATCGCCACCCCGACCTTGCCGACCTCGCCGTGGGCGATGTCCGCGTCTGAGTCGTAGCCCATCTGCGTCGGCAGGTCGAAGGCGACGGAAAGTCCGGTGGTGCCGGCTTCGAGCAGCTGGTGGTAGCGGCTGTTGGACTCCGCGGCGGTGGCGAAGCCGGCGTACTGTCGCATGGTCCACGGCCGAGAGGTGTACATCGACGGGTACACGCCCCGCGTATACGGGTACTCCCCCGGCTCGCCGAGCCGGTCGGAAAGACCCGACGCGACGTTGTCGGGGCCGTACACGGCGTGTATCTCGAAGCCGGACTCGCTGTGACGCTCAGGCATCAACCCATGCTAAGGCGACACCTTCGGCAAGGGCGATGTCACAACGCGTAATTGGCCCGACCAGCTGTCGCGGTTTCCGATTTCACGCGCGACACTAGGACGGTTAATGAGAGAGGACTGCCCAAGTGACATTCCCGACCGATGCCGCCGCAACGCCCGGACGGCCCGCCACCCCGCATCGGCCGACGCAGATCGGCGACGTAATCGCCGAGAGATACCAGTTGGCCGCCCATATCGGGGACGGCGGGCATGGCACCGTGTGGCGCGCACACGATCAACTCCTGCAGCGCGACGTCGCCGTGAAGGAGGTGAAACTCCCTCCTGAGCTGCCGCCCCACGAGCAAGAGCAGCTGGTCGACCGCACGCTGCGCGAGGCGCGCACCGCGGCCGGAATCTCACACGCGTCGGTGGTGCGGGTCTTCGACGTCGTCACGGAATCGGGAAGACCCTGGATCGTCATGGAGCTGCTGCAGGCGCGCAGCCTCGCCGACGTCATCGCCTCCGAGGGCGCCATGCCGCCTCGAGTGGTGGCCAAGATCGGGCTCGCGCTTGCGGGCGCGCTTGAGGCCGCGCACGCCGCCGGCATCCTCCACCGCGACATCAAACCCGGCAACGTGCTGATCAGCTCGGACGGACGCTGCGTCCTCTCCGACTTCGGCGCCGCCGCCGGTTCGGCGGGCACCGGGCACACCGCGCCCGGCATGGTGCTCGGCTCGGCGCACTACATCGCCCCGGAGCGGGCGATCGGCGGAGCGGCCGAGCCGTCAAGCGACATGTTCTCGCTCGGCGTGACGCTGTACGCCGCCATCGAGGGACGGCCGCCTTTCGACCGCGGCAACACCACCTCGACGATGTACGCCGTCGTCCACGACCCGCCCGAGGCGCCGCGAAACGCCGGGCCGCTGACGCCGCTGTTGGCGAACCTGCTCGAGAAGGACCCGAACCGTCGCGCCGACGTCGACTTCACCCGAAACACGCTCAAGGCGCTGCTCGCCGGTCCCCTCGGCGGCGACGCGACCAGCGCGCAGCAGACCTCGGGCGGACCGATCTCCGGGATCCCGGGACAGCCGGCGCCGCCGGCGCCGGGCGAACCGACGCCCGGCTACTACGGCGAAGACCCGTACACGCTGCCGCCGCCTCCGCCGCGCCAGCCGCCGCGGCCGGTCAAGAACAAGACCCCGCTGCTGGTGGGCGTGGCGGTCGCGACGGTCATGGCGGTGCTCATCGGCGTCCTTGCGATCATCCTGTTCAACGGAGACGGGGACGACCCCGGCGCCGACAACGCCGGCCAGGAAGAGGAGTCCGATCCCGATTTCGCCGTGGAGACCTACGAGGATCCCGACGGACGGTTCACCGTGGAGATCCCGGAAGGATGGGAGATCGGCGAGTCCGAAGGCACCTACGTGGACGTCACGGACCCGGACAACTCCGACCTGTGGCTGCGGCTGAACATCGTGCCCGAGGAGGGCGACCCGACGGCGGTGCTCGAAGGCGCGGAGGGCAGCTTCAAGGACGGCTGCTGCGGCTTTGAGAAGAACACCTTCGAGCGCGTCGACTTCGGCGACGCCAAGCTGGCGGCGCTCGACGGCAAGCAGCTGGAGTACACCGGCACGCGGGCCGAAGACGGGCAGGAACGGCACGCGATCTGGCTTGTGGCCTCCGACAACGCCACCAACTATCACGTCTACCTTTCGGCCCCGGCCGACGTCTACGAGGAGAGCCTTCCCATCTACGAGCACGCGTTGGCGACCTATGCGCTGACCTGACGGGCGGGGCTGTCCGATTTGTGGCGTTTAGTCCGTTCAGGCCGCCCCGTCGTGTTTTGTGCACACACAGTCGTGCGAAGATCGCGGTATGGCCGAGACGACCGCCACCGCCGCTCTGGATTCGTTGCGCGCAGAGACTTTGCGCTGGATAACCGACGACCCCGATCCCGTCTGCCGCGAGGAGCTTTACCGCCTTCTCGACGGTCTGCCCGCCACCGCGGACGATCTCGCCGACCGGTTCTCCGGCCGTCTGACCTTCGGCACCGCCGGCCTGCGCGGGCCGGTGCGCGCCGGCCCCAACGGGATGAACCGCGCGGTCGTGCGCGCCGCCGCGGCCGGTCTCGTCTCCTGGCTGGACGCGAAGCACGCCGCCGGGCCGGTGGTGATCGGCTACGACGCCCGCTACGGCTCGGCCGAGTTCGCCGAGGAGACCGCGCGAGTGGTCTCGGGCGGCCGCCGCCGCGCCCTGGTGCTGCCGCGTCCGCTTCCCACGCCCGTGCTGGCGCACGCGGTGCGCGCTTTGGACGCCGTGGCCGGGGTGATGGTGACCGCCAGCCACAACCCGCCCGCCGACAACGGCTACAAGGTCTATCTGGGGGCCGCGCTCGGCGGGGCCGCCGGGACCGGCGCTCAGCTGGTGTCTCCGGCGGACTCCGAGATCGAGGCGGCCGTCGACGCGCTTGGACCGCTTTCGAAGATCCCGCTCGGCGACGCCGGGGAGCGCCTTGACGAGTCGATCGTCGAGTCGTACCTGTCGGGGGCGGCGCGAGTGGTCGACCACGACAACCCCAAGGCGCTTTCGACGGTGGCGACCCCGATGCACGGCGTCGGCGGCGAGGTGCTGCGGCAGGCGATGACGCGCGCCGGCTTCGACGCGCCGGCCTTGGTCTCCGAGCAGGCCGCGCCCGACCCGGACTTCCCGACCGTGGCGTTTCCCAACCCGGAGGAGCCCGGCGCCATGGACCTGCTGACCGCGCTCGCCAAGCGACGCGGCGCCGACCTGGCGATCGCCCTCGACCCCGACGC